>JAJXPD010000046.1:1492-13540 GCA_021641325.1 Opitutales bacterium | reverse complement strand
CGATTGCCCCGCGCCCCATTTTTTTGACGCAAGAGCCTATCGGAGCGGGCGGACGAATTGTCTTGATTTTTCCGCGCAAAAATTGTGTTATCCGCGTCATGAAATTCAAACTTCCCACCGAACCGCTCATGACGGTTGACAACCTGCCCTTCGAGAAAATCGCGAAAGGCAAAGTAAGAGAAAATTTCGACCTCGGAGACGAACTGCTCATCGTCGCCACCGACCGCATTTCGGCGTTCGACTCAATCATGCCCAATGGCGTCCCTGGCAAAGGCGTGCTGCTCACGCAAATCAGCCTCTGGTGGTTCGAACAGGCGGCTAAATTCATGCCCACGCACCTCGTCGAAAACCACGCCGAACGCGTCGCGGAACTGCTCAAAGGCCGCCCCGAACTCGTCGACCGCTCGATGATTGTAAAGAAGCTCAAGCCCATGCCGATTGAGGCAATCGCCCGCGGCTACCTTGCGGGCAGCGGCTGGAAGGAATACTCGCAGACGGGCAAGCTGTTCGAGTTCGAGCTTCCCGCGGGGCTGAAAGAAAGCCAGAAGCTCCCCGAACCGCTCTTCACCCCCACGACAAAAGCGGCGGAGGGGCACGACATGCCCATCACCAACGCCGAATGCGAAAAACTGCTCGGCTCGGAAATCTTCAAACAGATTAGGGACGCAAGCCTCGCGCTCTACAACATGGGCGAAAAGAAGGCGGCGCAGTGCGGAATAATCCTCGCCGACACGAAGTTCGAATTCGGTACGGACGCGAACGGCAAAGTCTACCTCATAGACGAAGTGCTCACGCCCGACTCGTCCCGCTATTGGCCCGCCGACAAGTACGAAATCGGCCGCTCGCAGGCTTCGTACGACAAGCAGTATGTGCGCGACTATCTCGAATCAATCGGCTGGAACAAACAGCCGCCCGCGCCCGCGCTGCCCGAAGAAGTGGTGCAAAACACAATCAAGTGCTACTCGACCGCCCTCACAAAACTGATGGGCGAATAGCAAATTACTTTCCGAAAGCCGTCCAAGCGGGCGGCTTTTTTTGGACGCAAACGCAAAATGAAAAACGGGAAAACGGGAATAGAAAGGCTGATAGCAGCCACAAAAAACTCGCTCGACGGGCTGCGCGCCGCGTTCCGCTCGGAAGCGGCGTTCAGGCAAGACTGCCTTCTTGCGGCGGTTCTGCTTTGCGTCGCATTCGCCGCCGACGTTTCGAAAGCCGAACGCTGCGCGCTCGTGATTCCGCTTTTCGTTTTGCTGATTGCCGAAATTCTCAATTCCGCAGTCGAAAAATGCGTCGATTTGGTCTCGCCGAACTTCCACCCGCTCGCGAAGTTCGCAAAGGACGCGGGAAGCGCGGCGGTGTTCATTGCGCTCGCAAACATCGCCGTCTGCTGGATTGTCGTATTCGTTTTCTGACGCCGTGAAGAACCTCGCCAAAGACGCCGTTTTGTTCGCGACCCTGCTTGCCGTCTATTTTGCGGGCAGGCTCGCGCTGCTTGCGGGCTTCAACGCAAACGGGGCGACCCCCTCGCCCGACTGGTTCGGAATGTCGCTCCGCTTCGACACGATGACCGCAGCCTACATTATACTGCCTACATTCGCGCTGACTCTCCTGGGGCTTGCGGCGGGCGAACGCGATTTTGCGGCGAAAACAAAAGTGCGCTACGCCGCGCTCGCGACGGTCGTGTCCGCGCTGATTGCCGTTATCAACGTCTGCTTTTTCCGCGAGTACAAAAGCCAGTTCAACTACTGGGTCTTCGGAATTCTTTTCGACGACCGCCACGCGATTCTCGCCTCCATTTGGAAGGCGTATCCGGTGCTTACAATTTTCTTCGGGACAATCGGCGTTTCGCTCGGCGCGCTTTTCGGGTTCGGAAAAATTTTCACTCTCATAGACAAGTCGAAAATAGAGGCGGGCTGGAAGACGAACATCGCCGCGACGGCTTTCGCGCTTTGCATAATAGTGCCCGCAATGCGCGGCTGGCGGGCGGACGGGCTGCGCATGCGCGACGTCGCGGTGGAACGCTCCGACTTCCTCAACGCGTTGATTCCCTCCTCCGCCTACTGCCTGCAAAACGAGATTTCGCGCTTCGCAAAATCGGCGCTTGCAGTCGGGCTTTCGGAGTTCAACGCCACAGAGGCGGACATTCCCGCGTTCCTGCGCGAAATTTTCGGCGCGGAAAACTTCGACGCCGCGCTTTGCCGCAGGGCGAAAGGCTCGCCGCTGAAATCGCTCCCCAAGCGAATTTTCCTTTTCGTGGGCGAAAGCCACTCGGCGTGGCCGACCTACGACAAATTTTCCGAATACGCAATCATGCCCGAAACCCGCGCCCTTTACGGCAAGTCGCTTTTCTGCCAACGCGCGCTGTCGTCGGGCGGGGGCACAATGGCGTCGCTGTCTTCGCTGATTAGCGGCATTCCGTACACGGGGCTTGACGTGCGCGGCATTCGACCGTCGCGCAACGACTGCGCCCCCGCCGCGATTCTAAAACGCCTCGGCTACACCTCGACATTTTTCTCGGCAGGCACGACCTCGTGGATGCAGATTGGCGACTTCGCCAAATTCAACGGCTTCGACAACGCCGTCGGCGGCGACTCCATGGGAGGGCACTACTCCGAGGCGGAATGGGGCGTGTGCGACGCCGAACTTGTCGATTTCCTGCTGAAAACGGACTTCCCGCCCTACTCTTTCAACATGTTTTTGAGCGTCTCGAACCACCCGCCCTACGACATCGACCTGAAAGCCGAGGGCTGTCCCCGCGAGCTGAAAAACGACGACGAAGTGCGCATGTACCACATGTGGTACGCCGACAGGGAAATCGGCAGGTTCGTCCGCGAAATCACGAAGAAATATCCCGACTCGCTCGTAATCATCACGGGAGACCACCCCTCGCGCAATTTTCCCCCGAACGCAAGCTACGCCGAAAAATCGGCAGTGCCCGTGATTTTTACGGGCAAAGCCATTGCCGACGCGGGGCTTGCAAACCGGGAATACAAAGTCGCCCAACACCTCGACATTATCCCGACACTCGTCGAACTGCTCGCGCCGAAAGGCTTTGAATACAAGGCGTGGACTTTCCCGCTCGGCGGGCGCAAAACACCTGCGGTCAACCCGCTGTGCGCAGAGACCGACGCCGACATCTTCGCGCTCGACTCTCCCCAATGCCCGCGCAAACTCGCCAACTACACGCGCAAATACCTTGCGCTCGCATACTATTTTGCGGAATCCGAGCCGCGCAAAAAATCCGAAAAGCGTTAATTCGGCGGCGTCCGCTCCGATACCGTCGATATGGAAAAGGCAAAAAAATTCGAATTCGCAAAATGCGCCGCCTACGAAAGCGGCGGAATTGTCAGCAAAACCATAATCGAAAACGGCGGCGGAAATGTGTCGCTCTTCGCATTCGCAAAGGGTCAGGGGCTTAGCGAGCACAGCGCGCCGTTCGACGCGCTCGTGCAGATAATTGAAGGCGTCGCCGAAATAAAAATCGGCGGCGCAGCGCAAAAGCTCTCCGCGGGGGAATCGGTCATAATGCCCGCAAATGTTCCGCACGCGCTTTCGGCAACGCAGAATTTCAAAATGCTGCTTACGATGATTCGCAAGTAGCCGCCCGACAAAAACGCGCAACGCCGCCCGCGACGCTACGGAAAGCCCACGGCTTTGGGGATTTCGGGCAACGCGCAAAATTCGGGCGCAAAAAAGCCCGCCGAAGTTGAACTCACCCCGTGGGGCTGTCGCTCTTGTCGGCGGGCTTAAAATTTAAAAATCGGCCGAATTTCCGCGCGGGACACGCCCCGCAAAAATCGCCGCGCTATTCGGTTTTGTCGCCGTCTTTAACGGAAGTTTCGGACTCGACAGGCTGCGACTTCTTGACGTCAACCTTCTTGACCTCCTCTTCCTTCATGGCTTCGCGGATATTGTCTTCGACTTCGCTTGTGGCCTTCTTGAATTCGCGAATCGACTTCCCCAAACCCTTTGCGAGTTCTGGAAGGCGTTTCGCCCCGAACAAAAGAAGGATTGCGAGGAAGATGACTACCCATTCGGAGCCTCCGGGCATACCAAACATCAGTATGTTATTCATAAGATTTCCCAATCTATTTTCGGGCGCGCGCGAGTCAAGCGTTATTTTGCCGCCGCCCGCCTAATTTCGTACTTGTGCGGCTTCGGCTGGGCCTCCTTGTAGATTTTCGCGAGCTGTTCGCGGGTCTTGGCGAGCATTTCCGCCTGCTTCGGCTTGGTGTTTTTATATTCCTTTGCGCACTTTACGATGTAGGGGTGTTTGTACTTGAAATTGCCCTTCAAGAGCGACTCAACTTTCGCAATCTGCTCCTCTGGCGAAGCGATATCGTCCAAGCCCTGCCACATTTCGGTTGCGTTGATTTCGCGGAGAGTGCCGAAAGTTCTGCGGAACTCGTCTGCGGCGGCGGAAACGCGCAGGCTCTGCGCGCGCTGCGGGGTGTTTTTGTTGTTGCCCAAATCGACGCCCGAATCGAGCGCGGCGGCGGAGTACTCGCCTACCCTTTTGCCGTCGATTAGAAGCTCGTAGCCGCCCGCGGGAAGCCCCGCGACTTTCACAATCTGCTTGTTGTAGGCGTCGAGAAATTTTACATACTTGTCGGCAAACTCGGAATCCCCGTCCACGGCGAACGGCAGGGAGTGCTCTGAAAGCGTGAATTTGACGGAGTCCGCGCCGCACTCCAAATCGGAGACTTCGCAGTTGAAGTTTTCCGAAACCGACTTTTTCGACAAATCGACTGCAACGCGCGAAACTGTGTCGGACTCGCCGAGCGTGCGCACGAAATTCGCAGCCATCACGAAATTCCCGAACGCCTGCGGGTGAACCCTGTCTTTGCCCGATACCGATTTTTCGGGAAAGTCGCGTTGAAGCTCGGCGTTGATTTTCATCATGTAGCCCTGCATGTCGACGAGTTTTAGCCCGCGCTTTTTTGCCTCTTCCGAAACGGCTTTCGAGAACTCGCGAAGCTCGCCGTTTTTGCCGACTGTCGGGGGCGTTTCAAGCTTGACGGTCTCGTCGTAGGGCGACGGCGTGAAGAGGATTACCCCGCAATTTGCCGACGCAAACTTGTCGAGAATTTCGGAGAGGTTTTTGCGGTACGCAAGCCTGTTGTTTTCGACCGCCTTTGCGCGCGCGGCGTCCATATCGGGCTTGGCGTAAGTATTGCTGTTGTTCATGCCTATCATGAGCGTGGCGACCGCTGGTTTGACCGCAAGAACGTCCGACTTCATGCGTTTATTGACGTGCCTGACCGTGTCGCCGCTGATTCCCAGATTGTAGAAATTCACAAAATCCTCGGGATAGCGCGTCGCGTAGAAAAGCGTTATGTTGCGCATGTAGCCGCCGCCGTGCGTAATGCTGTCGCCCACATAGCAGACCGTTCCGCCCGACGGGAACGCCCTGGGAGATATGTCCTTTGCGGCGAAAGCCGAAGCCGCCGCGGCGGAACAGAGAGCCGAGATGTATATTATTTTCAATGTTTTCATGATGTTTTCCTGTGTTTTTTGTTTTTGATAAAAAATGTCAGTCGCGCATAAGGCGCGCTATTTCGGCGGAAACCGCGCGGGCGTTTTTGAAGTCGGAAAGGAACTCCGCACGCGCCTTTTCGAACGCCTCCGAATCGCGCTCCGCCGCCGCTTCGTAGATTTTTCCGAGCGACACGAGCGAATTGTGGTAGACGGGATTTATGTTCGCAAACGCCACCTTTATTTCGAGCGCGCGGAGTTTCAGTGCGTCGACGTCCGAGACATTCATGAGCGCGTCGAGCGGCACGCCCGCCCTGCCTTCGGGAGAGTCAACCTGCAAGACGGCGAGCCGCGCGATTTCCTCAGCCGAGCGCGCGGGCGACATTACCCCGCCGAGACGCGCGTAGATTTCGCCCGCCAAGACACAGCGCCACCACAGCCCGAAATCCGCCGACGGAGGCGCGCATTTGCGCAGGCGCGATTCCAGCTTTTGCGGCGTCTCTCCCGCGAGCGCGGCGTATGCGAAGCGCGGGGCGTCGCCCTTTGCCGCCCGCATTGCCGCGACGAACGTCCAGTACGGGTGAGAAAGCGACGCCTCGGAAACGCCGTCCATTTCGAAAACCCTCGCGGGCATTGGCGGAGGATTTTTTGCGCCGCGCTCCGCCATTTCGACGGGCACGCCGTAGCGCAGCATCTGCTCGAAGAGGTCGGACATCGCCCTTTTGAGCCAGAACGGAACGCGCCGAACGGCAGCCTCTCCGCCCGATTCGAACGCTATTTTATACAAAAGCCCCTCGGCGACCGCCGCCGCGAATTTTTCGAGGCGCAGATTTTTTCCCCAGCCGAATGTCAAAACGACGTCGCCGTTTTTCGACACCGAAACACGCGCGGGAGTGTCCGTCTTTGCGCCCGTAAACCGCAAATCCACCTTTCTTGCAAGCGACAGTTTTCCGTCGTCGTTTGCGAAGTACGCGTCGAAAAGTTTTTCGCAACCGCGCACGGCGCGTATCGCAAACGAATGCGCGGAATAGTCGTCGGAAACAATCGCGAACAGGCGTCCGTCGTATGAATAGAGGCGCGGTTCGTCGGAGTTCTTTTTGGCAAGCTCGGCCGCGCGTTTCACGTCGTCGTCGCCGTCGCCCAAACGCCCCACATAGTAGCCGTTGACGAATCCCTTTTCCGTATCGACCACATGTTTTGAGCCGGGCTTGTCGGGAGCGGTCGGGTGCTGTTCTTCGGGCGGCGGAGTTTTTCCGTCCGCGACCGTCGAAGCCGCCGCAGTCGGCGCGGGAGCGGCTTGCGATTTATCCGAGAGTTGCGCGTCCGCCTTTGCCGCGGTTTCTTCCGAAGCTTGCGGCGCGGAAGTTTGCGCGGGCTGGTCGTCGTCGGGCGCGGACATATCGACCGCCAGCGAAACGTCTTCCGAGCGCATCGACGCGCGGAATTTTGCAAGCTCCGCGTTGAAGTCGAAATTGCCGTTTACCACGCGCCCGCTTTCGGCCTTGCCCTCGGCAGCCTCGTCCGCCATGCGTCGGGCGAGCGCGATTTTTTCGGCAAGGCTTACGGGGGCGTCGGAATGCGCAAACTGGAACGCGACAAGAAGCGCGCAGACAAAAAACGCCCTTTTCATTTTTCAAGCACCGCCGTTCCGCCGTCCACCCGCGCGGACATTTTTCCGAAAGCCGCAAAATACGCGTCGAGCGGTTTGAGCGGCTTGTACATTTCAAGGAGAGCGTCGGCGAGCCAGCCCGCCGCAAAGCGCGGAAGTTTTGCCTTTCCGACCGACGCCGACGCCACGCGCAACCCGCCGTCGAAATCCAGCCCGATGTTGGCGCGGACAACAAAAACCCTGCCAGCAAGCGACGCCGCAAACGGAACGCCGAGCACTATTTTTCCGTCGCGAAAATCCGCGCTCGGGGCGGCTGGGTAGGAAATCTGGCGTTTCAAGCCGCGCGAAGTCTCCCGCGCGGCGGATTCGAGAATGTACGCAAGCCCGCCCTCCAATTCCGACGCCGAAAACCCCGCGGATTTTTCGTCGGAGGCTACGAAGTCGGCGAGTTTTTGCGCGGCTCGGAAGCCGCCGTCCGACAGCGCGAGAACCCCGAACGCCGCAAGCGCGCCGAAGCCCGCGTAGAGCGCGAATGTCGCGGCAAACCCCGCGAGCGAAAAAAACGCGAACGAAAAAAACCTCCGCATATTCCGCCTATTTTGCGTATTTCGAAGCCGTGCGCTCTATGCCCATGCGGCACGGGCGCGACGCGGGGAAAATCTCCTGCGCGGCGAGGTAATAGTTGAGGGCGACGGGAAAATCGCCCGCAAGCTCCGCCTTTTTCGCGGCGGCGAGCATTTTAACGTAGTCGGAAACTTCGGGCGCGAGCGCGGCGACGGCAAGCGCCAGCTTCGGGTCTTTCGGCTCTATTTCGCGGGCGTTTTCGAGAATGTCCCACGCAAAATATTTGTTCCCCTGTTTTTCGAACTCCTCAGCCTGAGCCATCAGCGCATCTACTTGCGAAATCTTAACGGCTACCCCGCGCAGTTTGCCCGACCTGTCGGCGTCGTTGCGCAGGGCTATTGCGTATTCGGGGGCTTCGGCGGCTATTTCGCGGAACGAGCCGCGGGCGAAAAGCTCGTCGAATTTCTCCGCGTATCTGGAAGCTCCCGAAGCAAGCCCCACCAAGTCGGAATTGAATTCGGCAATCGAGGGGTTCAGCGGCCACGCCTCCATTGCGGCGGCGAGCGACTTCTTCACGTCGTCGATTTTTCCGAGAGCCGCCGCCTGCTTTGCCGCCATGACGTGCATTTCGCTGATTCGCTCGGCGGCGCGGACTTTCGCGAGGGTCTCCTTCGAGGGGAAGTCGGGCGCGAGGGTCTCGAAGCCTTCGAGGATTTTCTCGATTGCGCCCCAGTCGCGCGAGTCCGCAAGGCTTTTGAGCGCGGAGACGTCGCGGTAGATTTTGTGGAGAGTCTTGCGTTTTTCGAACGGGAACGTCGCCATGACGGGGTCGTACTCGCCGATTGCGAAAGTCTCCATGAGGCGTTCGAGCGCGCCGTACCTTTCGCCGCCGTCGTAGAGGGCGTTCACCGCCGCCATGCCGTCGCGTATGTCCTTGCGGGCTTCGGTCGCGACGTTTTCGAAAGTGTCCACAACGGGCACGAAATTCGACACGGGGAAAAGCTCCTTAATCTGCTCGTCGCCAACTTTCATCTCCTGCACGTTTCCGCGGTAGATGTGGCGGTAGAACATCGACGCAATCTGCGCCTGCTGGAACTTGCGCTCGAGCACGAACGCGAAAAGCTGCGACTGGAATTGGAGCACCGTCTTCGCGGCGGTCGCCTCCCTGAACGTCTTTTTGACGGCAAGCTCCGCCACTTCCTCCTGCAATTTCTGCACCCTGTACCCCAAGTCGGCGGTGCCCTCGGTGCGCGGACTGAGGTTTTTCTTGCGCGAGTTGCCCTTCAAGATTTTGTCGTTTGCGTATTCGAGAAATTCGGCGCGCTCCTTTGCGGCGGTCTGCGCGGAATCCACCGACTTGCGCTGGTTGTTCTCGCCGATTTTCGCGACTTCGTATTCGTCGCGCATTCTCCACGAAAGGTAGACGAGGTTTGCAATCGTAAGCGACGAACGCCCGTCCACGTCGTATTCGGCGGCGTCGAAGAGCCTGCTCCAGCACGCGCGAACCGCCTCTTCGGGCAGGGCATCGTTGGAAGCCGAAAGGCGCGTGTAGATTTCGGAAAGTATAGACTGGTACTTCTCGAAATTCTGCGCGTCTACGGGCGTCGAGAGATAGCGCTCGAAACGCGCGCGAACCATGCGCGAATTGCCCACGTTGAAGGTCTTTCCCTTCCAGTTGAGCGTGCCGTTTTCGAAGTCGAAGGAATCCTTTTCTGTGTCGAAGAGTTTGTCCGCCATGCGCTCGGTCGTCGCGCTTTCGAAGAATCCGCCCGTCGGGGCGTTCGCGCTGACGCCCGCAGGCTGGGGAGTCGCCGCCGGAATGCTCTGGCTTTGCGCCGCATTTCCCGCCGCCTGATTCGCCGCATTCTGGTTGTACAGCCACTGCGCCCCCTGCGGATACGCCGCAGACGCCGCCGCGACTACCGCCGCCGTTGTGATGAAAAATTTTGCCATACCGCCCTCCTCAATATTTTTTCATGGATTTCACCACGACCGCGCCGTCGGAAAGGACTTCGACGGACATGTCGTAGCGCTGTTTTGTCCTGACCTCCGCGCCGAGCGAGTCGGGGACGAGAACCGCGAGCTTCGCCCCGCACCCGTCCGAGACCGACACCACGCGCCCCCGCGACGGAATTTTCGCAAGCTGCATTTCCATCTCCGCCGCGAGCGTGTATGTGTTGCCCGCCAGATTTTTGGGCGACTCCAAATACTGCGCGTACGGAAATTCCGCGAATCCCGCGGAGCTTTTCTTGAAATATACCAGCGCAAGCGCGACCGCCACCGACACGAGCGGTATCAGTATTGCGATTATTATCGGCGTTGTTTTGTTTTTCATATTCGTGATTTTTGCGCGGCGGCGCGTCCGCCGTGTTTATGATGTAATTTTCAGGAAAAACGCGCGGCTTTCAAGCATTATAATTTCTGCGCGAGCACCCCCAGAACACGACGGCAAGCGCAATCGCGGTCTGGACGCCCATCGCCAAGAGCGCGAGAGAGGGCGACGGAATGAAATCCCAATCGGGCTTGGTGAGCACGTAGGCGTCGTAGATTCTGCTTTCGCGCATGGACGACATGTAGCCCGCCCAGCCCCAGTAAGCCGAGATGAACGGCCTGCACACCCATTTGAGCGATTCGGGAAGCGCGAGCACTATGCCCGAAAGCGGAAGCTGGAAGCCGACCAAATATATCGACACCAAATTCGCCTTGTCGGACGACGAAAAAATCGAGCTGAACGCAAGGCAGACCGCCGTCATCGCAACGCACGCCGCCGCCATTTCCACGCACTGCACAACCGCCGACCCCGGGAATCCGCACACGAGCTTTACGAACATGCACATCCACACGCCCTGAAACAGCGCAAGCGACACCGTGAAAATCATCTTCGAAAGCGCGTACGCGCACGGGCGCAGACCCGCAAACCGCTCCTTTTCGTAGAGGGCGCGTTCGCCCGCAATCTCCCGCGCGGAGTTGTTCGCGCCTATCAGCGAAAGCAGAACCACCTGAAAGAGCACAAGCCCCGTGGCGATTGTCGAGGCGTACGCGGCGTCCATCTGCATTTTAAGGTTTTGGCGAAGCTCGTCGAGCGCGCCCAAATTGCGGTCGAGCGCAAGGCTCTCAATCTGCGGAAGCCCGCCGATTGAAAAAATCACGACGACAAGCGGAAAGCCGAACGTGATTCCCATCGTAAGCAGCAGGTATGTGTAGTCGCGGAAAAACAGGCGGTAGCGTCGCGAGAGCAGCGTTTTGAGCTGCGAAAAGAGCGTCGGGCGAGCCTCCCGCGCGTCGGCGTCGGACGGGTTTTCGCCAGATTCCCCCGCCCATTCTGCGGCTTCGGCGCGGGCGCGTTCGGCAAGGGCGGAACTGCGCCACTTTTCGCGCCAGCGGGAAATGTCGAACGCTTCGAGCGTGTCGTAGAGCGACAGCGCGGAGTCTATGCCGAAGTATTCTTTAAGCTCGCCGAGGTTTCCGAAAAACACGACCTCCCCAGCGTATACGACCGTGATTTTGTCGAAGTAGTCGAGCTTCGCGAGGTTGTGGATTATGCAGATAAATGTTTTGCCGCGTTCGTCGGAAAGCTTTTTCAGGAGGTCGAGAATCGAGTTTTCCGAAAGCGGGTCGAGACCCGAAGTTACCTCGTCGCAAACGACAGTGTCGGGGTTGTCGGCAAGCTCCACGGCAAGCCCCATGCGCCTGAGCTGTCCGCCCGAAAGCGAGCCTACCCGCTTGTCGGCGTGCTCGGCAAGCCCGACGGTCTCCAAGACGGACTCAACCCGCGCCGCCCTGTCGGAGGCGTCCGCAACCGCCAAGTCGAACGCGCATTCGACAGCCTCGCGCACGGTGAGCATTTGGTGCACGCACGTGAACTGCGGCGCAAAGCCGACGCGCCCCGAAAGGTCGTCGCCCGACGCAATCCGCGCCCCGCCCAAGTAGGACTCGCCCTCCGACGGAATGATTTTGAGCATCGCCTTTACGAGCGTCGTCTTTCCGCAACCCGACGGCCCTATGACCGCGTTCATCGCGCGGGGCGCAAACGACACTGTGGCGGAGTTCAAAATTGGGGCGTCCGAATTGGGAACGCGCACTGTCAGATTTTCGCAGCTTAGCATTTGTCGGTTTTCTCGAAATTTCTGTTGAGATTTTTGCGGTTTTATAATTAATTGCAACCATGAATATTCTTAAATTTGCCGCAGTCGTGGCGGCCGCCGCCATTTCGGCGCAGTCCGCGCTCGCGCTGAAAGTCTCCGACGACATCAAAAATCCGAACGTGTTTGCGGTCGAGTTCCCCGAAGGAACGGCGTTCTACGGACGCGCCGACAAGCTCGTGTCGGTTTCCAAGCAGGAGTTCGTCGCAGGGCCTCTTTTCGTAACGGAGGTGTGCCTTGAATTCGACCGCTCGCCCC
>JAJXPD010000046.1:0-1482 GCA_021641325.1 Opitutales bacterium | reverse complement strand
CCCTGCAAGTGCGCATCTACAATTCCCGCGCACTGCCGTCGAACGCGGGGATCGAGACGCTAAAAAAGAACCTTCCCGACAACCTCAAACAGTACGCGACGCCCCCGAAAGGCGTCCAAAAACTGCTCGACGAAAAGACGAAAAACGCCGCAACCCAGCAGTTCGTCTACAAGGACTATCCCGCGACGACCCACGCGCGGACGCTCGAATTCGTCGTAGCCGACGTGAACGAGCTCGGCGAATTTTTCAAAAAAGTTTCGGAATGCTTCGCAAATCAGGCGGGGGAAAAAATCAACGGCAAAAAATTCGTTTTGGAGGATAAAAGGAAATGATGAAAAAACTCGCAATTTCGGCGGCAATGCTCGGCGCGGCGTTCGCGTGCGCAGAGGAGAAAATCGGAGACATCGTAAAGGCGGGCGACACAACATACATGCTCGTCTGCGAGCTTTCCACGCCCGAACAGAACGCGAATTTCCAGCGCAACCTCAACATCATGCAGAGCGACTCGCGGGCGATTGACATTCTCAAAAACGCCGTTGCAAAGGAAGCCGACGCCGCAAAAAAGGCGTCGCTCGAAGAAAAGCTCAAAACGCTCGAAACGAATTTTTCGTCGAACGACGAGGCAATGCAAAAGGCGTACAGGTTTGCGACAAGCCGCAAATACCGCATGATATTTTTGGAGTCGAACATCTGCGTGCCGCTCTCAAACGAAGAGCTGTCCACGCTCAAAGACTCCGACGGCAACGCGCTCGACCCGATGAAAATCCTCACGCGCGGGGGGAAGTCGCTGTACGTCAAAAAAACCGTTTCGGGAAGCGACGAAAACCAGAAACTGCAACGCATGATAGGCTTTGTTGTGGCAAGACGCGCAGACCTCGACAACATGCGCAAAAAACTCGCCGAAACGACAGACCCCGCCGCCCAGCTCGAAATTACCGCAAAACTCGGCGCGGGCGAAAAGGCTCTGTCGGAAGCGGAAGACAAACTGCGCACCGAATACGGAATCAAGGCGAAGTCCGACTATGTTATAGAAACTTCAAAATCCAAAATGTACCTCATCTTGACGCCGGAGGAAATCCTGAAAATAGAAGCCCAAAACAAACTGCAAAAATAGAAAACCCCGCTTCTTCAAAAAAACGCCGCGGCCGCGGCGTTTTTTTGCGCCCCGACAGGCGCGGCAAGCCAAATAAATCCCCCGCCCGCAGACACACAAGCCGCGCGGCGGCGTCGCCGCGAAAAAAACCGCCGAATTATTGCGGCGAAAAAAATGAAAAAATTTTTCCGAAAAACGCTTGACAAAAAATTTAACACTACCATAAAGGTCATCATTATGTTTTTAAATTTTAACAACGGCGAATTTTTCGGAACACAGTGTAGAAGCTGTCGAAGCCGCAACCGCAAACGAATGCGCGGGGCGGCGGTAATCGCCGTGTATTGAGGAATAGTGGGCTTAACATTCAACCCAACCTTTTTCCGTTCCGC
>JAJXPD010000045.1 GCA_021641325.1 Opitutales bacterium | reverse complement strand
CCATTTTTTTGTTTAAAAAAAATAAATAAATGCGAAACTTCTTTGCATGTCAGCCAAAGTGTTCGCAATAGCAAATCAAAAGGGCGGGGTGGGGAAGACCACGACCGCCGTGAATCTGTCGGCGGGGCTTGCTCGCAGGAAGATACGCACGCTTCTTGTCGACATGGACCAACAGGCGAGCGCAACGAGCGCACTTGGCTTCGAAAAGACGCGCGGGGCGAGCCTCTACCAAGTCATGCACGGGGAGGGTTCCGCGCGCGACAAAATCGTCGAGACAGGCCGCAAAAACCTCTGGCTTATTCCCTCCGAAACCGACATCTCCGCCATTGAAGTCGAGCTTTCGGGCAGCGAAAACTACCTCGCAAGGCTTCGCGACTGCATCGCCCCGCTGAAAGAATCGGGAGACTTCGACGCAATCGTGATAGACGCGCCGCCGTCGCTCGGCCTTCTTTCCATGAACTCTCTCGCCGCGGCGGACTACCTGCTTGTCGCGCTCCAATGCGAATATTTGGCGATGGAGGGGCTTGGGCAGATAATGGGCGTCGTGGAGCAGCTTCGCGAGGCCGGCGTCAGCGACACTCTCGAAGTCGGCGGGGTCGTGATGACGATGTACGATTCGCGCACAAACCTTTCGAAACAGGTTCTCGGAGAGGTCAAAAACTACCTGCACGGGCTTGTGTTCAACACGCTCATTCCGCGCACGGTAAGGCTTGCGGAAGCTCCGAGCTTCGGCAAGACGATTTTCGAATACGCCAAGTGGAATGAGGGCTCTTTTGCATACGAAAAGCTCGCCAAGGAGGTGGACAAGAGGTTTTCCCTCCGTCCGTAAACGATGGAATTGAAGAAATACATCAAGACGATTTTCAAGCCCGCCGTCGCAAAGCGCGCAAAGGCGATGAAGAGGGCAAAGCGCGAGCGCGGAATGTCGGCGGAGATGTCGCGCCGCGCGAAAATCGCGGCGTTGGAGAAGTCGCTGGGCTACGTTTTCAGGGACAAGTCCATTTTGCGCGAGGCGTTGACGCACCCCGGGTCGGTGGGCTTCGAGCGCAAAATAAAGTCGAACCAGAGGCTCGAATTTTTGGGCGACGCCGTTTTGCAGGCGGTTATCACCGACACCGTTTTCAGAAAGTTCGAAGATGAGGACGAGGGCAAGCTTACGAAAATAAGAATCGCGCTCACGCAAGGCTTGTTTTTGACGGAGCTTTCGCGCGGGCTGGGAATCCCCAAATGCCTGCTTTTGCCGAAAGGCGCGGAGGATATCCGCGAGAGCGCGTCGGCGGCTGAGGACGCTTTCGAGTCGGTTGTCGGCGCGATATTTCTCGATTCCGATTTTTCCACGGCGCACGCCACGGTACTTTCGTGGTACAAGCGCAAGTTGGAGGAGCTGCCGACTCTCGTGCAGTCGCAAAACCCGAAGGGCGCGTTGCAGGAGATTGCCGCAAAGCGCGGCGACATCGTCTCGTACGCGCTGGTTTCTCAGAGCGGCCCCGACCACAAAAAAATGTTCGAGGTCGAAGTGCTCGTAAACGGCAAGTCGCTTGCGCGGGCTACGGCAAGCTCGAAAAAATCGGCGGAGACAAAGGCCGCCCGCGCCGCGCTGAAAGACTACGCGGCGGAAAAATCCGAATCCGCCGAATAGGCGCGTCGCCCGATGCTGCGCTCCAAACCGACAGGCGAAAGGACGTTTTTCCCGAATATAGCGCGTTCGGCAAGACCCGCCGCGCTGTCGGCTATTTTGGGGCGCGGAAACGGGCTTAGCCTCGTGTTTTTCGAGACGTTTTCTGAGTGCGAATACGCGTATTCGCGCCTAAAATATTTCATGGAATTGGGCGGGGAGGCGTTTTCGGTAAAAGTTCTGCCCGCAAATGCGGACGCGTCGCAGTCGGACGCGGGAAGTTTCGACGCCGCCTGCGAGCGCGTCGGCACGCTCAACGCCATGTCGGAGTCGGCGGAAGTCGACCGCAGGACGGTGGTGCTTGCCACGCCGTCGGCGTTTTTCGACGCCGCGCCGCCGCCGAGCGCGTCGCGCAGTTTCGAAATCGCAAAGGGCGCGGAAATCGCAATGGATACGCTCCGAAGCAGGCTTGTCGAATACGGATACTACAACGAAGTTTTGTGCGAGTCCCCAGGCCAGTTTTCGGTGCGCGGCGGCGTTGTGGACATCTACCCCGTGGCGTCTACGTTCCCCGTGAGGCTCGATTTTTTCGGCGACGAAATAGACTCCATTCGCGCGTTCAACCCCGACACCCAGCTTGCCGACGAAAAAATACCGCGGATACGAATAGACGCCGTGCCGACTTCCGACGGGGCTTCGGACTGTAACGCCGCCGACTACCTGCCAAAAAAACGCGGCGCGGCGGAATGGATTTTCGTAGAGCCTGCGGTGTTGGAGTCCAAATTTTCTGAGCTGTTTTCGCACCCCGAGGACATGTCGTTTTCGCCGCGCAGTTTCAAGCGCGTCTTCGACAGAAACGAGAGGTCGGTCGGCGTCTCCGAAGTCGAAATTTGCGGCGAAATGTTCGCGGGCGCGGACATTTCCGACTTCCCGTGCGAGGCTCTCTTGCAGTCGGTTTCCGCCGAGGGCGAAATAGGCGCGGAACGCTTCGAGTCGGAAACAAAACTGCGCGAAAAATTCGTCAAGCGCATAGGCGGCTGGCGGGCCGAAAAAATCGACGTGTTCCTCGCCGCCGACGGCGAGGGCGACAGGGAGCTTGCAAAGCGCATGTTCGCCGACGCGCGGGTGAAATTCGACTGCCGCTTTGTGGGCGCGTCGTTCGGCGAGGGCTTTCTGATTTCCAAATTCGGGAAAATCCGCCCCGACTGGAAAATACTTTCGAGAGACGCGGCGGGGGCCGCGTTCGTGGGCGTCCGCGATTTCTTCGGACGCCGCGCAAAGACCGAGCTTGAACCGCGCCGCAGAATGTTCTCGCACCGCGCGCAGGTGGACCAGCTGCTCGACTTTTCCGAACTCGGCGAGGGCGACTACGTAGTCCACTTGGGGCACGGCGTCTGCCGCTACTTGGGCGTCGTGAAGCTCGACTTCGACGGCAAAAAGGAGGAGGCAATAAAGCTCGAATTCGAGGACGGCGCAATTCTCTACCTGCCGCTTCACAAGTCGTATCTGCTGAGCCGCTACATCGGCTTGGACAAAAAGCACCCCAAGCTTGCCAAGCTCGATTCGAAATCGTGGATAAAAGTAAAGTCGGCGGCGGAGCTTGCCGCGCTCGACTACGCCTCGGAGCTTCTCGAAATGCAGTCGCGCCGCGAGCTTGCCAAGGGCTACGCCTTCCCGCCCGACGACCAGTGGCAGCGCGAGTTCGACGACGCCTTCCCCTACACCGAAACGCCCGACCAACTGCGGGCAATCGCCGACGTCAAGGCGGACATGGAAAGCTCCAAGCCCATGGACAGGCTGCTTTGCGCCGACGTCGGCTTCGGCAAGACCGAGGTCGCAATGCGGGCGGCGTTCAAGTGCGCGATGGCGGGCAGGCAGGTTGCGGTTCTGTGCCCCACAACCATTTTGTGCCAACAGCATTTCAGGAATTTCCGCGAACGCTTTGCAGGCTATCCGATTGTCGTGGAAATGCTCTCGCGTTTCAGGACGCGCGGAGAGTCCGAAAAAATCAAGGCGCAGCTCGCGGCGGGGCAAATCGACGTGATAATAGGCACGCACGCCCTGCTTTCGGCGGACGTCGATTTCAGGGACTTGGGGCTGCTTGTCGTGGACGAAGAGCACCGCTTCGGGGTAAAGCACAAGGAGCGCATAAAGAAAATGCGCGAGGGCGTCGACGTTCTTTCGATGAGCGCGACCCCGATTCCCCGAACCCTCTATTTTGCGATGATGGGCGCGCGGACGATAAGCCTCATGGAAACGCCGCCTAAAAACCGCTTTCCCGTCGAAACCGTCGTCCGCGAGTATTCCGACGACGCCGTGCGCGAGGCCGTCGGGCGCGAGCTTGCCCGTAACGGGCAGGTCTTCTATCTCCACAACCGCGTTTCGACGATAGAGGCGACCGCCGAAAACCTCCGCAAAATGTTTCCCGACGCGCGGATTGCCGTAGGCCACGGGCAAATGGGCGAAAACAGGCTCGAACGCCTGATGTCGCAGTTCGTTGACGGGAAGTACGACATTCTTGTGTGCACTACAATCATCGAATCGGGTTTGGACATTCCCAACTGCAACACGATAATCATAGAGGGCGCGGACAAGTTCGGGCTTGCGCAGCTCTACCAGTTGCGCGGGCGCGTAGGCAGGTTCACCCGCCGCGCGTACGCGTGGCTCTTGCTCCACCGCTACGCCGGGCTTGTGGAAAGCGCGCGCAAACGCCTCGGGGCAATCCGCCAGTACAACAAGCCCGGCGCGGGTTTCAGAATCGCCACGCGCGACTTGCAGCTGCGCGGCTGCGGCAACCTGCTCGGCGCAAAGCAGAGCGGGCACATCGCGGGCGTGGGCTTCGACCTCTACTGCGCCCTCTTGAAGCGCAGCGTCGCCCTTTTGAAAGGCGAGAAGACTTGCGGAATAGAGCGGGCGGCGGTCGATTTGGACTTCGTGAAAATGGGCGAGGCCGACAGGAACGAGGCAGACGTCTCGAACACCGAAAACTACTTTCAGGAAATCAGAATCCGCGAAATGGAGCGCGGCGGCGGCGAAAACGTCAAGGCGTACATTCCGCCCGCCTACATTCCGCAAACCCAGCTGCGCGTAGACTTCTACCGCAAAATCTCGATGGCGGCCTCTCTCGACGAGATTGAGGCAATACGCTTCGAAATGGCGGACAGGTTCGGGAAAATTCCGGAGCCCGCCGAATACCTTTTGAAAGTCGGGCGCGTGCGCGTCTGCGCCGAGTCTTGCGGCTTCGTAGGCGTGGAGACGCAGGGCGACGCCCTCAAACTGCGCAGGCGCGGCGGGAGCAACCCCGAATATTTCAGACTCAACGACCGCTTTCCCCGCTTGACGAAACGCGGCGCGAATGCCAAACTTGCGGAGATTGAAAAATTTTTAACAAACGTCGTTCCATCGCTTAGGAAAATATGAAGACAGGATTTTTTACCGCAGCCTTTGCAATGCTAGCGCTCGCCGCCAGCCAGACTTTTGCGCAGGGGCTTCTGCGCCCCGACAACAAACGCGTGCTCGGCACAAACAACATCATCGCGGTCGTCGAAGACAGGGTCATCACGCGCGCGGAGGTCATGAAGGAGGTCGAGCCGTTCATTCCGCAAATCCGCGCGGCGGCGCGTTCCGAGTTCGAGTTCACCAGCCGCGTAAACGCCTACGTGCGCGAAATCGTCCAGAACATGGTTGACCGCGAGCTTATCGTAAAGGAGTTCAAGTCGAAGGGCATGACCATTCCGCAGTCCTACCTCGACACGCATTTCGACGACTACCTCAACCGCGAGTTCAACGGCGACCGTGCCGAGTTCGTCAAGTTCGTGCAGGCGCAGGGCAAGACAATAAAGCAGTTCCGCGCCGAGCAGGAAAAGGACATCATCGTGGGCTACATGCAGGGGCAGAAACGCCAGACGGTGTCGGAAATCAGCCCCGCGAAAATCAAGGAGTACTACGAAGCCAACAAGTCCAAATGGTATTCCCCCGCGAGCGTAAAAATCAGGCTTATTACCCTCAAAACGGGCATGTATGCAAGCATCGACGAAAACCGCAAGCTCGCCGCCGAAATCGTCGAACGACTCAAAAAGGGCGAGGACTTCGCCGAGCTTGCCAAGCGTTTCAGCAAGGACGACAGCTCCACTAAGGGCGGCGACTGGGGCTGGTACAAAAAGGGCGAACTCAACCCCGTTCTCGACCGCGAGGTATTTGCTCTCAAAGTCGGCGAGATTACAAAGCCCACGGAAATAGGCGACATGATTTTCATTCTCAAAGTGGAGGACAAAAAGAACGAGGGCGTGCAGTCCATCGACGATGTGCGCGAGCAGATTGAATGGACAATCGTCGAGCAGAACGGCAAGGCAATGTACCAGAAATGGCTCGAAGGTCTGCGCCGCAACGCCTACGTCAAATACTACGAATAGCCGTCGGGAGGGAGCATGAAAATCACGTTTCTCGGAACGGGCACTTCCCAGGGCGTGCCCGTCATAGGCGGAACGAACCGCGGCTTGGATTTGTCCAACCCCAAAAACTGGCGCACCCGCACGAGCGCGTACATAGAGCTTTCGTCGTGCTCTATTCTCGTGGACGCCTCGCCCGAGCTGCGCATTCAGTGCCTGAAAAACGGAATCGACTTCGCCGACATCTTCATTCTGACGCACGGACACGCCGACCACATCGCGGGCATGGACGACCTCCGCAGATTCTGCGACAAAATCGACGGCAACGTCCTCCCCGTCTATTCCAACGACTACGGCTTGGAGCGCATACGCGCAATGTTCCCCTACGCCCTCGACCAGCACCCGCATTCGAAAGGCTACCCGTGCTTTGCCGTAAACAAAATGCCGGAGACTCTCGAACTGCCAAACGGCGCGACGGTGAAGTCGGTAGAGCTTCCGCACGGGCCCGTAAAGACGCTCGGTCTTGTGTTTGAGGACTGCTGCAAAAAGCTCGCCTATTTTACCGACTGCAAAATGCTTTCGCCCCGCGCGATAGAGCTTGCAAAAAACGCCGACCTGCTCGCCATAGACGCCCTGCGCCCGCAGGAGCACCCGTCGCACCTGAGCGTGGAGGAGGCAATAGAATACACGCGCGAGATTTCGCCAAAAGTGTCGTATTTCATACACACCACGGGCAGGCTCGACTACGGCGAATGGGAACCGAACCTCCCTGCGCCGTGTCATATGGCGTACGACGGGCTGTCCGTCGAAATTTAGGGTTGAACAAAAGCCCCTCCAACGATTTTATAAAGACAACATGAAAAACAAAACCGCCGCAATAGTACTGTCGGGTTGCGGAGTCTTCGACGGCTCCGAAATCCACGAAGCCGTGATAACACTTTTGAACCTTCAAAAACTCGGCGCAAAGACGGCGTTTTTTGCGCCCGACATTCCGCAGTCGGATATCGTAAACCATGCGGACGGCTCGCCCGAAAGCGGCGTCCGCAGCGTGCTTGCGGAGTCCGCAAGAATCGCCCGCGGCGAAATCTCCGCTCTGTCGGAATTCCGCGCGGAAGACTTCGACATTCTCGTTTTCCCCGGCGGCTTCGGCGCGGCGAAAAACCTTTCGGACTTCGCGTTCAGGGGCGCGGACATGTCGGTAAACGCCGAGGTTGACGCGGCGGTAAAGGCGATGGTTTCGGCGGGCAAGCCCGTGGGCTTCGTCTGCATTTCGCCCGTAATCGGGGCGAAGTCGATAGGCGGCGGCGTCAAGCTTACGATAGGGCGCGACCCGCAGACGGCGGAGGCTATCCGCGCGCTCGGCGGCGAGCACGTCGAATGCGCCGCCGACGGCTTCGTTTGCGACTCCGAAAGGAACGTTTTTTCAACTCCCGCGTACATGCTCGCCGCCGATACCGTGCAAATCGACAGGGGCGTCGGGGCGATGTTGGCGGCAATGTTAAAATCAGCAAAATGATGCCGAAAAATCTTCCGATAATACTTTTTGTTTTAGCCGCCGCGGTGTGCCCCGCTTCGGGCGCGCGCCAGACGACAATGCTCCCCGGCACGGTCTCGAATTTCGAGCTTCCGAATTTCGACGAAAACACGGGCGTAAAAGAGTGGGAGCTTTTCGGCGACCGCGCAAAATATGTGGACGAAAACCGCGTGGACATCGACGGAATAAGGCTCGACCTCTTCGAGGGGAAGTCGGACGCAGTCCTTCGCGCCACTATAAAAAGCCCGTCGGCGAGGGTAAACCCGACGACGAAGATTTCGGAAAGCCCGGACGAGCTTTCGGTCTCCTCCGCCGATTTCGACATGACGGGGAAAAAATGGAAATGGTTCGGCGACCCGCGCTTTGTGGAGGTTTTCTCCGACGTGGACATTTCCGTAAAGGGCGGCAAATCGCCCGACACAAAGCTTAAAAGCGACTACGCGAGCCTCGACTACAAGGGCAGGGCGAACGTGTTTGTGCTTCGCGGCGCGGTGTCGGTCAAAAATTCCGAGATGGATTTAAGCTGCGGGAAAATCGAGCTTGACGCCGCAAAATCGGGCGGCGGCATAGGCAAAATCACGGCGTCCGAAAACGTGGACATGACGCGCGACGGGCGCAGGGCGCGCGCCGGACGCGCAGAAATCTTCCCGCAGACGGGGCGGGCGAACCTCGCGGGGAATCCGCAAATTACGGACATCGCAAGCAAGGCGAAGCTCGGCGGGGCGCGTATGCTCCTCGACCGCGGGGCGCAGAAAGTGGAAGCGTACTCCGACAGGACAACCCGCGCCAAGGCGGAGGTTTTCCACGCCGAAAAGAACGGCTCGGAAAACAGAATCGACATCTACGCCGACAAAATCGTCATGTACCGCAAGGACGGCAAAACCATGTTCGACATAGACGGCGACGTCAAAATTGCGGCGGACGACTTCAACGCGACATGCGGAAAGCTCCGCGCGGCGGCGTCGGACTCGGACGGCGGAAAGGCGAAGCTCGAACGCATCACGGGCTACGATAAAATCCGCTTCGCAAGCGACGACGGAATCGCGACGGGCGCGCTGCTCGAAATCTTCCCCGAAAAATCCGAAATCCGCCTGTCGGGCGACGCGCGGCTCGACAACCCCAAGCGCGGCACGACGCTCCAAGCCGACACCGTCGTATTCGTCCGCAACGCAAACAGGGGGCTTGCGCTTTCGGAGGGCAAAAAATCTTTCGTGAGGGTCTCGCTTGCGGAGTCGGCGGACGTCGGCGCGGCTCTCGGCGCGGCGTCGGGCGGAAAATCCGCAAAGACGAAAACAAGAGTGAAGTCGCGCGTGCTGGCGTTCTCGAAGGACGGCAAGGCGACGAAGTTCGAGTTCAGGCGCGACGTGTCAATCGAGTCGGCGGACATCTCCGCGAACTGCCAGAAGCTCGACGTCTTCGCCGAATCCGACGACGCGGGCGCGACCACGGCAAAGAAAATAGCGGCAAGCGACGGCGTTTCAATCAGGCAGAAATCGTACTCCGCGCAGGCGGAAAACGCCGTAATCTATCCGCGCCTGAAAATGAAGGGCGCGGGCGGCACGGAAAAGAAGCCGCACAAATTCGTCGAGCTTTCGACCGATCCGGCGAAGCCAGACAAACGCCCGACTATCGTGCTTCCTCCGTTTAAAAACATCGGCATGAAAGATTCGGAAAGCGCGGCGAAAATCGCGTCGTCGAAAACCGTAATCAAAAGCGACAAACAGTGGCTTACAAGCTCCGACAAGGACGACCGCTACTATTTTCAGGGCAACGTAAAGGTGAGCGGCACCGATACCGAGGCGTCGTGCGGCAAGATTGAGGTTGTGATGCGCGCGCCGAAATCGGGAGCGCAAAAGGAAATCACGCAGATTGCCATGACCGAAAACGTGAAGCTCGACCAGGGGCTGAAAGAGGTCAGGTGCGGACGCGCCGACATCTACGCCGACGAGCAGATGCTTGTGCTTGAAGACAGCCCCGTTGTGATAAACCGAGAGGACAACTCCCGCCTGTCGGGGCACAGAATAGTCTACAACAAAGGCTCGCAGTCGGTGGCGGTCGAGGGCGAGGCGTCGCCCGCTCCCGCGCAGGCTCCCTCGGGCGGATTCGTCCGCCCGACGACCCCCGACGAGGACGACGAAGCTCCCTCGCGCCCGACGATAAAGCTCCCCGTAAAGCGCAAGTAGCCTGACGCAACTTTGCGAACAAAAAAGGCGCGGAAAATTCCGCGCCTTTTTTTGTATTGAAGCACCCCCGCCGTTTTTTTGCGGCGGAGAAAATGTTTAGAAATTGTCGGCAAGCACTTCGAAATACGCCTGCGGGTGGGCGCATGCGGGGCACTTTTCGGGAGCTTCCGCGCCCTCGAAAACGAATCCGCAGTTGCGGCATTTCCAGCGCACGGGCGCGTCCTTTTTGAAAACTTTGCCGTCCTTTACGTTTTGCGCAAGGGCGCGGTAGCGGGCTTCGTGGTGCGCTTCAACCTCCGCGATTTTTCTGAACACCGTCGCGATTTCCGCGAATCCCTCGGCGTCGGCAACGTCGGCAAAGTTGCAGTAGAGGTTGTGCCATTCGTCGTATTCGCCCTCGGCTGCTGCGATGAGGTTTTCGAATGTATTGCCGAAGCGGCTGCCGCATGTTGCCTGAATTTCCACGTCGGTATTGCCGAGCAGTTTGTAGAAGCGTTTTGCGTGCTCCTTTTCGTTGTCGGCGGTTTCCGTGAAGATTGCCGAAATCTGTTCGTAGCCCTCCTTCTTCGCGACGCTTGCAAAGTAGGTGTATTTGTTCCGCGCCTGCGATTCGCCCGCGAACGCGCACATGAGGTTCTTTTCTGTTTTGCTGCCTTTTAATTCCATGATGTTTCCTTTTTTTTGAAATCGTCCGATTCCGTAAAAAGACGATTTTTTAATATTGTGTTTTATCGTCAACAAATAAAAAAATGTAAAGCAAAAATCATGGAAGACAACGCGCCGATTGCATTTCTACTCGCGCTGGTCGCCGGAGCGGCGACGGGCGTTGGAGCCGCGCTTACGTTCGCGCTCAGAAAAAACGACTTCAAGATTTTCGCGCTCGGAATGAGCTTTTCGGCGGGCGTGATGGTTTACCTGTCTTTTACGGACATTCTGCCGACGGCGATTGCGAAAATGCAGGGCGGCGGAATTTCCGACAGGCTCGGACACGCCCTCGCGGTGCTCGCGTTCTTCGCGGGCGTCGCGCTTGCGGGCGTCATAGACTACTTCATTCCCGAACACGTCGACCACGAAATGGCGGAGCGCGGCGCGGAGCCACATGCGCACGGGCGTCCGTCGAAAGCGGGGAGGGCGGCGGTCTTTACGGCGGTCGCGCTTGCAATCCACAATTTTCCGGAGGGGCTTTCGGTTTTCGTGGCGGGCTTGGACGACATCAAGGTCGGAGTCGGCGTGGCGATAGCGATAATGCTCCACAACATTCCCGAGGGCGTGTCGGTGGCTCTGCCGATTTATTCGGCGACGGGCGACAAGCGCAAGGCGTTCTGCTGGGCGACTCTTTCGGGCATGGCCGAGCCGCTCGGAGCGGTGTTTGCGTATTTTGCGCTCGCGCCGTATTTGACGCCGCAGCTTGTGGGCGCGGCTCTCGCGCTGACTGCGGGAATAATGGTCTACATCTCCCTCGACGAGCTTCTGCCGATGGCGAAGGAATACGGCGAGGAGCACTACGGGATTGTCGGAGTGTTTTCGGGCATGGCGTTCATGGCTGCGGTTTCGATAATATTTTAAAACGCTAAAATACAACTGGAAATGTGAAGCGGACTTATGCGATATTGTCGGCGGCTTTCGCCGCTCCGGTTTTGCGCGGCACGCCCGCGCCCGTTCTCCAATCCCGACTCGGTTTTGCTCGGGGCGCGGAGGCGCAAAAAAAACGCGCCCGATTGCGGGAGCGTCCTGCGTTTGTCGATTTTTCGCGGCGCGCTAAACGGCTGCCGCCACAAGCGTGGAAAATTCGGGCAGAATGCGCTGGAATTGGGATACCTCTTCGAGGGGAAGCTCGGTCTCTTCGGTGATTTTCCAGTTGGAGTTTTCGTTGATGATTTCCGCCGTCCAGTCGAAGTATTCGCGGTAGTCGGTGCGGAAGTAGAGCTTTGTGCCCGCGTTTGCGAACTGCCTGATGTAGTCGAGAAATTCGTGCTGCATGAGGCGGCGTTTGTGGTGGCGTTCCTTCGGCCACGGGTCGGGGAAGAATATGAAGATTTTGGCGAGTCGCGCGTCGCGCGGCATTGCCTCCAAAAATTCGAGAGCCTCCGCCTTGACGAAATGCGCGTTCGAGGCGTTTTTGTTTTTCGCGCGGCGTTGCGAGTCGCGCACGCGCTCGCTGATGAGGTCTATTCCGACGCACAGCTCATCGGGGTTGGCGGCGGCGTACGCGCTCAGCCAGTGCCCCTTGCCGCAGCCGATTTCGAGCGAGATGTTTTGCGACAGCGCGAAGATGTCGGCGCAGGTTTCGCGGAGTCGCGCCACGCGTTCGGCGCGCCGTCGGAGTGCGTCTTCGAGGCTCATTATTTTGACGCCTCTTCCTTTGCCTTGTTTGCCTCGGCGAGTTTGCGGTACTTTTTCGACCAGTAGCCGAGACCCTCTTTCGTTTTGTCGTCGAGCTGCTTCACGATTTTTGCGGGAGTGCCGAGCACGAGCGAGCCCGCGGGAACAACCGTGTTTTTCGTGACTACCGCGCCCGCGCCGACAATGGAGTTGTCGCCGATAACCGCATTGTCGAGCACGACCGCGCCCATTCCGATGAGGCACTCGCTGCCGATTTCGCACGCGTGGATAACCGCGCCGTGCCCGATTGTTGTGTCTCTGCCGATTTTCACGCCGGCGTCGTCGGCGAGGTGCACCATTGTGCCGTCCTGAATGTTCGAGCCTTCGCCAAGCTCAATCGAGTTGATGTCGGCGCGGAGCACGCAGCCCGGCCAGACGCTCGCATGCGCGCCGATTTTCACGTCTCCGATGAGGACGGCGTGTTTGCTGACGTATGCTGTGGGGTCGATTTGCGGATTTTGTCCGAGATATTTTTCGAGTCTTTCTTCGAGTGTCATGTTCATTAATCGCTTTGAAGTGAAGTTTGCGCGAAGCGTTTATAATTTCAACGTTATTCCGCCGCATTTTTGCGTTTGCGATAGATAGACATTTTCGGCGTTTTTTTGTTTGAAAAAACTCGCAATCCGCGCGTCGGGGGCGATTATTGCCCGATTATGTTCGACTTTTCACAGTTGTTTTCGTCGCCCGCCCAGATGTGGACGCTTTTTCTGTGCGCCGTGCTCATCGGAATGTCGAAGACGGGCATGCAGGGCATAAACACGATTTCCATTCCGCTCATGGCGATAGCCTTCGGCGCGAAGCCCTCCACGGGCGTGATTCTTCCCATGCTCTGCTTTGCCGACCTCATCGCCGTGTGCTACTACCGCCGCCAGACATCGTGGCGGATTGTGCTCAAACTTCTGCCGCCTGCGGTGGCCGGATTTTTCCTTGCGATATTCGTTGATTCTTTCGTTCCCGCCGACGAGTTCAGAATCCTGATTGCCTTTTGCATATTTTTGGGGCTTGTGGTGATGTTTTGGACGGAGCGCGGCGGCGCGTGCGACGGCTCGATTGCCCGCAAGTGGTGGTACGCGCAGTCGTTCGGCGTGGCTGGAGGATTTACCACTATGATTGGCAACGCTGCGGGGCCCGTTATGTCGGTATACCTGCTGAGCGCGAGGCTTCCGAAGCTTGTTTTTGTGGGCACAAACGCGTGGTTTTTTCTGCTTGTAAACTACATGAAGCTGCCGTTCCAGATTTTTGCGTGGGACAACATAGGCGCAAAGAGCCTCGCCGTGGGAGCCGTGGGCATTCCGTTCATTCTGCTCGGCGCGGTCTTCGGAATTTGGTTTGTGAAAAAGCTTCCCGAAAAGTGGTACAGGGCGTTCATTGTGGCGACCACGATTATTTCGACCGCCGCGATGTTCTTTTGCTAAGCCCGTTCCGCGCGGAGGCTTGCCGAAGTTTGCGCCCCTTTGCGCTTTGCGCGGCGGGGCGCGAATTTGACAAAAAGAAGGTCGGTAGCGTACCCCCACGCTACCGACCAGTTTGTTTTCTACTTTATTTATTTACCCCATCTCCCGTAGGAGAAATGTAATCTTTATTTTCGTAGGCGATTAT
>JAJXPD010000217.1 GCA_021641325.1 Opitutales bacterium | reverse complement strand
CCTTTAAGTAGGCCGACCGAGATTCGAACTCGGAACCAATTGCTTAAAAGGCAACTGCTCTACCGTTGAGCTATCGGCCCTTAAAGAAATTAAAGCAATCAATGTATGAATGGCGCGTCTGTTGGCAAGCTTTTTTTTAGAAATTTTATGTTTTTATTTTCCGCGCGTTTCCATGAGTTTGCCTTGCGCGTTCTTATGTGTAAATTGTAGGCACTCCAAGAGCCGCTACGTTGAGTGCTATGCACGAGACAAGCGCGGCCGCGATATCGTCGGCTACGCACCCAAGCCCGCCTTCCAATGATTGCAATTTCGAGATTCCGAGCGGCTTTTTTATGTCGAAGAACCTGAAAAGCCCGAAGCCCAGCAGCAATCCGAACGCGCTATACGGTTCGGCGGAAAGCGGCAGAAAGCAGAAGTTCATTGCCACGAATTCGTCGAGAATGATTTTCCCGGGGTCGCGCATGCCGATGGCGCGTTCGGCGGCGTCGCAGATGCCCACCGCAAGGTAGGTCAGCAGTGCCGCGAAGAGAATGTATCTGAAAAATCCGAGCGCGCCGTCGCCGCCGAGTCCCGAAAATACGAGCCAGTAGAAGAGCACGCCAGCCGCCGAGCCCCACGTTCCGGGGGCTTTCAAATTGCCGAGCCCGAAGAGTGTTGCGATATTTACGGAGACATTTTTTGGCAGTGTCGCCGCCCACGGATAGAATTTTTTGCGCACGGTCATGGTTTAGCCTTTCAGCAAATGTCCGTATCGGCGGATATATCCAAGCCCCGACCACACCGAGAGCACTGTCGAAAGCAGCAGCGTTGCGATTCCAGAGCCGTACGCGAATTCCGCCACGAACCCGCGCGTCGTCCCGAAGTCCACCTTCATTGCGAACGCGAGGATAATTGCGCCCACGGAGTACATTTGGAATGCCGCCTTGTATTTGCCCATTTTTTCGGCGGCGAGCACGATTCCCGCGTTCGAGGCAACCATTCGTATTCCGCTCACGGCGAATTCGCGCGTGACGGAGGCTATTGCGCAGACGAGGGCGGCAAGCGTCCAGTCGCGGTACATGTCGAGGGCGAAGAGCGTCATGAACATTGTGACGACCATGATTTTGTCGCTGAGGGCGTCCATGAATTTGCCGAAGACGGTAACGGCGTTGTATTTTCTTGCGAGGTATCCGTCGAACCAGTCGGTCGTGCCCGCTACGACGTACACGAAGAACGCCGCGAGCGCGCAGTATCTGACGTCGGTGCAGACGAGCGCTACCGCGCAGAATGTCAGCAGAATCCGCAGAATCGTGAGAGTGTTTGGAAAATTCATTGTAAAATAGTGTTGATAGATTTTTCCGATTTTACAAGAATAATAGCTAAAACAAGAGAAATCCGACGGAAATTTATATGGAAAAGAAAACCGCAATCTACCCCGGAACATTCGACCCCGTTACGAACGGGCACATCGATGTTCGCCGCCGCGCCGCCAAAATGTTCGACGAAGTAATAGTTGCGGTTGCCCCGAACGCGGGCAAAGGGCCGCTGTTCGACGTCGATACCCGCGTGCGCCTTTTCGCCGAAAATCTCGCAGACATGCCGAATGTGGAGGTTCGCAAGTTTGACGACCTTACCGTGGATTTCGCCCGCGAGCACAACGCCGTAGCCATTATCCGCGGGCTTCGCGCGGTGTCGGACTTCGAGTTCGAGTTCCAGCTTGCGCAGATGAACAGGCACCTTGACGGCGACGTCGAGACGATTTTCCTGATGCCGAGCCACAAGTATTTTTACACAAGCTCCACGATAATTAAGCAGGTTGCCGCCTACGCGCCCGAACGCGTCAGCGAGTTCGTCCCGCAGAATGTGCTCGACGAAATGCTGCGCCTGAAAAAGTAGCCTCCGAATTGCGTTTCCGCGCCGTATTACGCGGCGTTTTTTGCGCATGCGCAGTGTTGCCGCGCGGGCGTTTTGCGGAATGTTTCCGTGCTTTGCGCCAGCCGCACCGCGTCCGATTAGCTCCGTTTTAAATTACTCGAAATTTGCGGGGAGGCTTGCGAGCTGCCGCGCGAGGGTTTTTGCAATGCGGTAGTGCCCGTCGGCGTTGGGGTGGAGACGGTCGGTGTCTTTGTTTGCAAAATATTTCGCGTGGGCGGGCGTGTTGGGGTGAAGACCGCAAAGGGCGTTGAGGTCTATTACGGGCACCGCCCACACGTTGCCAGCCTCCTTGACCGCGTCGACGTACGAGTCTATATAAAGACCGATTCGGTTGGGGAAGGACTCGTCGGGCTGGACGTTTTTTTCGCCGAACTTTGCGTAGCTTCTGTGTATCGGCGTAAGAAGCACGATTTGCGCGTCGGGGAAGTTTTCCTTCAAAAAGCCGAGAACCGCATTTATTCTGCCGCGGAACGTTTTGGCGTCGGTCGAGAACGCGCGGCGTTTGCGGACAACGGTTTTGCCGTCGGCGTTTGTCTGCTCGTCGCCGAGGGTGTACCAGTCGCCGAGGGGCGCGCCGCCGTTGAAGTCGTTTGTGCCGGCAAAGATTATGATTGCGTCGATGTCGGGGCGTTCGGCTTTGAGTTTTTGCGCCTGTTTGAGGACGCCGCCGAAAGTGTTGCCGTTGATTGCGTAGACGCGCGCGGCTATTCCGAGCGACTCCTCCAAAAACTGCCAGTAGTTCTTTTTTGAGCAGGCGTAGATTTTGTCGGTGATGGAGTCTCCGAGGAATGCGACGTTTTTGCCCTTCCAGTCGGAGTCGATGGGGGCGGCGGTTTTTTCGGCGGCGAACAAGGCTGTTGCCAGCATGCAGAAAATGAGCGTTGCAATTTTTTTCATGTTCAGACAAATAAAAGCGCGTCGGCGCGTTTTCAAGCCAAAAATTTCCGTCCGCGTTCTTGGGGATTTCGGGGGAGGATTTTTTTTTTTTTTTCGCAAAATCCGCTACAAAAAATTTCGTAAGTTAATTCGAAAAAAATTGGAGCAAATCTCCCAAATTAATTGACGGTAGTAAGTTAGTGTAAGGTAAACAGTTTAACAAAAAATACATATCTCGGTGTTGACGAAAATAGAAACTTGGTTTTTTATTATAT
>JAJXPD010000216.1 GCA_021641325.1 Opitutales bacterium | reverse complement strand
ATCCTCTGGTGCAGGGACAAAAGCTCCGACATTCACTCCGAACTGCGCGACAAAATTCCCGCGAAAGAATTGTCGGGGCTGAAAATAAAGGTCGGCAGCGGATACTCGAAAGCGGAGGCGTATTTCGATTGGACTGACAAAACCGCCGAGCTGAAAATCGAAAACGGAGAAATCGAGCTTCCGAAATTCAAACGCTCAATCACCGTAAGGCTCGAAAAATAGAGATAAAAACCTTGCGAAAAAGAACGCGCCGCGTGTTTGAAAACATTGCGGCGCGTTTTCGTTTAAGCCACAGAGCAAAGGCGGGCTAAGCCACGCAATGCGAAAATCTCCGCCGCTTTGCGCCAGATTCGAACGCCGAGGCGGCGCGGGCGGAAAGGCGCAGAGTTGCCCTCCGTTTTCAAAACGAGCGAAAGTCTGTCTGTTGCGTCCCCCGCGCGTCGCCGCAAAAAACGCGGGCTTGACCGCGCCGCGCTTTTCGGCTACGAACAATGCACCATGCGCATAATTTTGTTTGCAAAACTGCTTGTCGCCGCCGCCTGCGCGTGCGCGGCAGGCTCCGCTTCCCCCCAAACCCGCGACTTCGGCGCGGAAAAGCTTTCCGCGTATGTCGACAAATTCAATGCCGACGACGACGAGCTTTACGTCAACACAATCCCCAATTCGGAGGCTAAAAAGTTTCTCGCCGAAAATGTCCCGACGCTCGACACGCCCGACGAGGCAATCGACGCAACCTATTATTTCAGGTGGTGGACGTTCCGCAAGCACATCGTGAAAACTCCCGAAGGGTACGTCATTACGGAGTTCATGCCGAAAGTGTCGTGGGCGGGAAAGTACAATACGATTGTCTGCCCCGCCGCGCACCACATTAGGGAGGCGCGTTGGCTTGCCGACGGGAAAATCGCCGCCGACTACACAAAATTTTGGAGCACTGCCCGACACGCAAGGTCGTACTCGTTCTGGTATGCCGACTCGGCGCTTGCCCTGCACTCCGCGCGTCCCAACCGCGCCATGCTCGAAGCCCTCTACCCCGCCCTCAAAGCAAACTACGCCGCTTGGGAGAAGTCGCACCGCGACCCCGTAAACGGGCTTTTCAAGCAGAAAGACTTGGCGGACGGAATGGAGCTTTCGATTGCGGGCGCGCTCAACGCCCGTTGGGAGGGATACCGCCCCACGATTAACTCCTACATGTACGGCGAATGCGCGGCGTTGGCGGAAATCGCGAAAATCCTCGGAAACGCGGGCGACGCCGAGCATTTCGGGCAAAAAGCGGCGGAGCTTAAAAAATCAATCAACGAAATGCTGTGGAACAAAAACCTGCGCTTCTATGCGGTCATGCCCGCAAACGGCTACACGGGCGACCTCGCCGACGTGCGCGAGCTTCACGGCTACACGCCGTGGTATTTCGGCATTCCGCCCGAAGAATATTCCGACGCGTGGCGGCAGATTCTCGACCCCGACGGCTTCAAGGCGAAGTTCGGGCTGACTTCCGCAGAGCGGCGCGACAGGCGTTTCAGACTGAATTACGTCGGGCATGAATGCCAGTGGAACGGCCCCGTGTGGCCGTTTGCGACGTCTATTACGCTGACGGCGTTGGCGAATTTTCTCGGCGAATACAAAAGCCGCCCCGTGTCGAAAGACGACTTTTTCGACGCGCTCAGAACCTACGCGAAATCGCATACGCTGACGAAACCAGACGGCAAAAAAGTATTCTGGATTGACGAATCGCAACACCCCGACAACGGCGACTGGATTACCCGCACGCGCTATGTCTGCGGCGGCGACAAGGTTAAAGCGTACTACAAGGAGCGCGGCAAAGACTACAACCACTCCACTTTCGCCGACATCGTAATTACGGGGCTTGTCGGGATTCGCCCGACGGCGGACTCGACGCTGAAAATCAACCCGCTCGTCCCCGACGGCTGGAAGTACTTCCGCCTCGCAAACGTGCCCTACAAGGGCGCAAAGCTCACGGTTTTCTACGACGCCGACGGCTCGCGCTACGGCGAGGGTTCGGGCTTCTTTGTTGTCGCCGACGGAAAGGTTTTGGCGCGCGCCGACAAGCCTCAAAAAACGGAAATCGAAAATTTCCCGAAAGGCGAATAAACTTAAACGCCGCGCCGCCCGCGCCGATAAAACAGGCGTTATGAGAAAATTATCGGCTCTTGTGTTGGCGGTCGCAGCGGCGTTTACGGCGTCCGCGCAGACGGAAAAATCCACGGCGGACTATTATTATATAAAGAATTTTGCGGGCATAGGGGCGTCGGCGACGCTGTATGTGTCGGCGGCAAAACCGCTGGCTATTTACTGCGACAACAACGTTGTGTGTTTCAAATGCAAAACGGTAGGCTCGGACGGCTCGGACGGCGGGAAAATCCGCGTGCTCATGCCGCAGTGGCGCGCCGCCGCCTTCCGCGAAAAATACGCAAGACCCGCCACGCCCAAGCCGCTTTCGGGCACGATAAAAAAATACCAGTGGGGCGACGGAATCTCGACAATCGTGCTGTTCATAGAAAGCGACACCGCCGAAAAATAGCGTGCCCTTGCGCGGATTTTACGCGCGTGCGAAAGCCCAGCGGAAGCGTCGGATTTGCGTTTTTGCCGAGGCGGCGCGTTTTGTTGAGGACTCATGCAGGCGAAGTGAAATGCGTAATTGCCAAAGACATGCGCGGCGGTCGCGCGATAAAAATCGCCTTTAATTCCACAAAATCTCAAAATTTATCGGCGATTTTTAGGCAAAATTATTCTTGTATTCCGCAAAAAGTCAGGCAGTTTTCTTGGGATTGTTCCGCGCGCGGAAATTCGGCGCGGAATCATCTATATATTATTCTATCCATATCTCGAAAACTGCATATGAACACAAAAAAAGCATTGTTTGCATTCGCGGCGGCGGTCGCGGCGTTCTCGGCAAGCGGCGTTTACGCCGACCTCCCCGCGCCAACGACGCCCAACCCCGGCCTTAAATACTACTATCCCGTTCCCAAGTCGGAAAATCCCGTAGAAAACGAATACGACATCGTAGTCTACGGCGGCGCAAAAATGCTCGACACCGTACGCAAACCCGCGCATATTCCGACTACAT
>JAJXPD010000215.1 GCA_021641325.1 Opitutales bacterium | reverse complement strand
CTCCAAGAGAAGCCCGTACCGCACGCGCCGCAAACTCAAACAAAATCCGAACGGCATAAATCAAAGCAAAGCCCGCGCCGTTCCGCAAAAATGAACCGCCTATCCTCCCGCATGCCCGCTCCGAGCGGGCATAAAAAAAGCCGAACGCATTTTTTGCGTCCGGCTAAATAAAACCGTTAAACCCAAGTTATTTGCGTCTGCGGTATACCGCCAGAGCCAACGCCATCGCGCCGAAGACGGCGGCGTATGTGGCGGGTTCGGGAATCTGCTTTACGCTCAGAACGTATTTGCCGTACTTCGCAAACTCTTCGCCGGCCGCCACGAGTTCCAGCTGGTCTTTCTGGTAAACGTTGTTGTCTTTGTCTACTGCGGTAATCTGGGCGGAATCCCACCAATAATTGGAATCGAAGAACACGCTGTCGGCGGCGAAGCCCTCGATTGTCATATTGGCATAAGCCGTTTTGCCGTCTTGGTTGAAAATGCCGATGCCCCTAAACGAAGCCTTTGCGCTGTTTTCAAGAATCAGGCTCAAATGCGTATTCAGGTTGAAGAATACGTACTTGAACGAATTGTCCGCGCTGATTGAAATAGAGCTGTCCGTGCCCGCGTACAAACCAATGTCTGTGGCGATTGCGTCTTTCGAGCCAATCATAAGCATGCCGCCCGAAAGAACTATGCGGCCGTTGCCGCCTTCCGCCGTGCCCTTTCTGATTGCCGCGCCCGACGAAAATTCGTCGCGCCCGCTCTTGATTTCCACGACACCGCCGCTTTGGATTTTCAGCGCGCTGTCGAGCACCATTGTGCCCTTTGCCCAAATCGTGGCATAGCCGCTCATGTCAAGCCCGGTTGCAGTATTGCCGTAGTTGAATGTGCCGCCAACCGAAAGGGTTGTCGAAGCTTCGGAGAAGTTGAACGTGGACGTTTTTCCCGAAGTGAACGTCGAACCCGTAGCGACGTGCAGACCCGACTTCTGGGAAAACGTTGTCTTTGCCACATTGTAGTTTACGTTTACAATAGTTGTATTGTTGGCGCCGATCGACATCACGACGCCTCCCGAAGTGTTGTCGTTCGTGCCTTTGAAAAGCGCGCTCGTGCCCGTAAAGAGGGCGTCGGTTTCAACCAACACGCCGGCTCCGCTCGCAGAATTGGGGTCGCCCTGAATGGTGATAGTGCCCATTTCGAGCTTGGAAACGCCCGCGTCCGCCGCACTGTTTCTAATATTGAACATGCCCGCAGTGCTCAAATACCACGACATTTTGCCAGTATTATTAAAGGCGTATTCGCTGTCGGAGCTGTTGCTGTCTATCGTTGCGCCGAACGCGAGAATCCAGTCTTTCGGACCTTCCGCGCTGGGCTTTGTTGCGATAGATTTAAATACTGGGTTTTCCGCATTTGCATTTGCTTTCATTTTGAAACGCGAGCTATCAGCGGGGGTTGTTTCATTCGGCAAAAGCACTACGTCTTGACCGTTCGCAAGGTTAGAGAGGACTGGACGGTTGTCATTGTTCGTACCGCCCGCAATCTCCACAGCGGCGTTTGCGGCAAACGCGCAAAGCGTCGAGAGGAATATTAACGATGTTTTCTTCATAATATTTTGTTGTTAGGTATTTGTTAGCAGGTTTAAAATCCACACACTTGAAACACAGCAATTCCAAATGCGAATTTCATTATAATGGCAAAAAGATGTACAGGATTGAATAATTGTCAATCAAATTAGAGCCACAACCGTCATTTTTTTCGCAAACTACGTAAATCCGAAACCCGCTAAAAAAACAATAATTACATCATTTTGCCGACCCGCTATGCCGACAAAAAAGCGGGGCTAAAACGACCGAGACACACCGCGTTCACATTTTTTGCGCAAACAAACCGAATCAAAGCGAACTCGCCGCGCAGATACAGTCCCCCCCTCCCCCGCAGGGACCGCAAAAAAAACAAAATATTTGTTGACTTGCGGAGCGGCTTTTGTATTTTCAAGCTCATCAAAGGCTCAAACGTTTGAGAAACATAAGACTCTTTCAAATCAACCAACAAAACAACTTCTATATATGAATACTATATCAAGACGCAAATTCTTCGGGGGAATGTCGGCGGCAATGCTTGCAACAATGCTCGGCGCGTGCGCTTCAACCGAATGCAAAAGCGGCAAAGCCTGCGGCAAAACCGCAAAGGCCGACAAGTTCAAAATGAAATTCGCCCCGCGCGGGCTATTCGCGGCGTCCTGCGGCAAAGACCCTTTCAAACGCTTCAAATGGCTGTCCGAAAACGGCTTCTGGGCGGTTGAGGGCGTCGTTTTCGTCAACCCCGACAGAATTTACAAGCAAGAGGAAATCAACCTCCAACGCGCCCTCGGCGCGTACGCGCGCGAAGTCGGGCTTGAAATGGGCTGCGTAAGCTCGATGAACAACAAGGACTTCCCCGTGATGACCGCAAACCAAGTGCCTGTAAAGGGCAAAGTTATACGCGACAAAAAGGCGGTTCGCGACTGTCTTGCGCGGCAGATGGACAACACTTTCGCGGTCATGGAACGCCTCGGCAGCAAACAGTTCATCATCGGCGCGGGCACGAACGACAGCGAACTTTCGCCCGAAAAGCAGTACGAAAACACCGTCGAAAACATGGCTTTCTGCGCCGACTACTGCAAACGCTACGGCTTCACGATGGAAATCGAACCCCTCAACACAAAAAGCCACCCCAATCTCTATATAGACAGGGCCGAACTCGGCGCGAAAATCGTACGCGACGTCAACAACCCGCACTGCCGCCTGCTTTTCGACATCTTCCACGAACAAATGCAAGTCGGCAGCCTCGACGCGCTCGACAAGCCCGAAGTCTGGAACTGCATAGAGTCTTTCCACATGGCCGACGCGCCCTCGCGCCAAGAACCGGGGACGGGCAACATAGACTACAAGAAGGTTCTCAAAAAAATTTGGGACAAGGGCTACCGCGGCTTCATCGGCTTGGAGCACGGGCAGACCGACAAGTCGCTTGAAGGCGACCGCAAACTCCTGCAAATCTACCGCGACCTCGACTCGGTCGTGGCGTAAAAAGTTCTACAACCTGCAACAACATTATTATAGGGAAAAATAGGGACAGAAGAGACGCAATTAAAACGGTTTAGGTAATGTTCGCGGCCGCCGCGCTCCCCAAATT
>JAJXPD010000214.1 GCA_021641325.1 Opitutales bacterium | reverse complement strand
GTATTTTACATCGGTTTTACCGTTGAGTTTTTCTTCAATCAAACGTCCCGCCATATCGTAGACATACTCGCGCAAACCTTCCGTCGATTCCATTGAAGCCAGCTGATTGGCAGTATCATATTTGTAGGTATATGTTTTATCTCCGACACGTTTTTCAAGGATATTACCCTGTTTTGTCGTAAACATAGCTTTCGTTCAGTTCTGGACAGGCTTCGCACACGACGGAAACAAGCTTGCCCACTTTGTCGTACCTATAACTGCGGGACTTTAACGACTTGGTTTTTGCCGATAATTTGCTTTCGGGCAAGACAATCTGTTGAATCTCGGATTTGGCTTCGGCCTTCACCGCTTCCTGCGCGTTCTGCGCCCGCCTTTCCGCCATCGTTTCCGAAATGAACTGCTCTATTTCGCCCGCAGTAGCAGCGGAGGCTGCGAGTGCAATTGTAAGGATACCCAATGTATTTTTTATGTATTGTTTCATAATGTACTCCTTGCCGTATAATCGCCGAACTGGTCATCATATTCTATGTTTGTACAAAAGTGTCAAGAATTTTCTTGATAATATAAAATATAATTGTAGTATGCCGTATATGAGAGCGATTTGTTGCATACTGTCGGCAATTGTAATATGTTTTAATCTATTTGCAACTCCCTCTTGGGAATCTCCGGCCCTGCACAACGGGCAGTTGAGGTTGGACGGGCAACTATACAAACGTATGGGGCTCGGAATGCTGTCGGGCTCGCCCGAATTCAAGTTCCCGATATATTTGGAGCACAACATTTCCAAATACCCGTTCGGAGAACTCGAATATTTCTCCCAATGGACGGTTCCGCAACTGACATCGTATGTCGCGCCGATAAACGGCGGCATATTTTGGCTTTCCCCCGGAGGCGAGGAATATTTCTTCAAATGGAACAGCAAAAACTATCCGATACTCGGGTATAGACCTACCCGCATAAAAACTCCGTATATAGCATATAAGGGCAACGCAAAACAGGAGCCCGACAGAATCTACATAATATCGAAGGACCGCTTCGTCTATGCCTACGACAAGGGGGAGTTGAAATCGCTCGAAGCGCCGTCGGGCAGGAAATTGTATTTCAAAACCAAGGGAATCCGAATTACGGGAATCGAACAGCGCGCGGATACGGCGGTATACAATCTACTCTCCGCAAAATACGACGAACTTAACAGACTCGTTTCGCTTAAAATCGGGCCGATTTCGCACAAGTTCGCATACGAAGGCGACTCCGAAATGCTGGAGAGCTGGAAGCCGTTTAATATTCCCGAACGCGAAGTGAAATTCCGATACAGAGACGGTCTTTTGTCTTCGATTGCCTACCCCAACACCGACAGGGAGAATTTCGCTTGGACGACGTCTCTGAAGGATTTCGAAGCGGGCGGCAGGCATTACTTGGATAATACGAAATTCAAGCCCGTTTTAATGTCCGACTCCGAAAATATGTACACGTTCGGGCAGGAGAAGGCGGGCATCGTAATGCAGAAGGCAAATCTGCTCGGAAACGCCGACAAGACTATTTTCAATCCGAGGACAAACCGCCTTACGACAATCGACAAGGGCGGCGTGTCGAATTCCGTCCAATGGGGGCGCGGCTTCCAGAACGAGGCTACAAACAAGCTAAGCGAGGTGATTTCGCCCAAGGGCGAAGCCGTCGTAAAACTCGACTACGACGAAGAGGGCAGGATTTCGCAAATGGTAAAACGCGGAGAAAAACCCGTTAAATACGAGTACGACGACCAAGACAGAATCGTTTCCATTACAAACGGCGACTATCCTCCCACGAAATACGAATACGACGCCGATTCGATGCGTCCCAAAAAGATTACCGACCCGCTCGGCAACATCGCGAATTTCTCGTACGGAAGCGACAAACAGATTGCCTCCTACAAGAACGCAAACAACGCCTCCCAAATCTACACCTACGACGAACTCGGGCGCATTACCCGCCGCAACTATCCCGAGGAAATGTGGATAGCGTGGGAATACGACAAATTCGGCAGAATCTTGAAACGGAGCTATTCGAACGGCAATTCCGTCAAATACGAATACGACGAATATTCGCAGATAAAAACGGTTGTCGAAAACGACAAAATCGTCTGGGACTACTTCTACTATCCGTCGGGACAGCTGAAAATGCTCACGCGCAACAAACGCAAGTGGATTGAAGTCGAACGCGAAATCAGGGACGAAAAGGAATATGTGTCGGTAATAAACAGCAAAAACGCCCAATCGCAAAAAACCTATTCCCTTGACGGGAAACTGCTTGAAGAGGTAAATCCGCTCAAAGACACGATTCAGTACAAATACAATCCCGTCGGCGAACTCACGGGGTGGGTTGCACCCGACGGCAGCGACGTTAAATTCGAATACGACGCCCGCGGCGATATGGTTTTCCACGAAAACCACATCGGACAGACAATCGAAAACAAATACGACAAGTTCGGCAACCTTACCGAAAAGAAGACTCAGGAACAGACGATTTCGATTTCGTACGACAAGTTCGACAGGGTTGTGGGGCGCAAATACGCTAAAAACCAAATTACGGACATCGCCTACGACGACTACGGCAGGATTGCCTCGATAAATTCCGCGGGGACAAAATTGGAGTTTAAATACGACGCTCTGGGGCGGCAAATCCGCAAATCCCTGACCTATCCCGACGGTTCGCAGAGCGTCTCAGTTATGGAATACACAAGCACCGGAAAGCGCAAAAAAATCCTGAACGCCTACCAGAATGCGGACAAGAAAGAGGAAACAAGAAGTGTTGCCGTCTACAAATACGATGCGCTCGACAGACCCGTTGAGGCGAAAATAGACGGCATTGGGAAAATCCGCTATCTATACGACAAGAAAAGCCAAATGCTGGCGTGTAAAATCTTCCCGAACGGCAACAAATCCACCTATACCTACGACGACAATTTCCGCCTGAAAACAATCCAGACTTTCGACGCCAAAAACAAACTGCTCGGCGGCGTGGAATATGTGTGGGATTCCGACGGCACGTTAAAGGGAAAGAATATTTGGGAGTAGAAATATATTGGAGAAATAGCATTCGTTATGTAGAAGATAAAAAGTTGCATGCGTTACAAAAAAGAAGAGACGGCATTTGCCGTCTCTTCAATAGGTTTAGCTTTTATATAATC
>JAJXPD010000213.1 GCA_021641325.1 Opitutales bacterium | reverse complement strand
CCGAAATGTCGAGCATGTAGAGCTGCCGCTGCCCGCTGTGGGCGGAGTCTACAATGACTTTTTTGCCGTCGGGCGTCGAGCGCGGGTGGGTGTCGCAGCGGAATTCGCCCCCGCGCCTTTTGGGCATGTGGAGCTTTGCGATGTCGGTGCGCTCGCCCGTCTGCGTGTTGAAAAGGTAGACGGTTTGGACTGCGTCTTTGTCGGGGTAGGTGTCGTTGAGAACCCACTTGGGCGAGATGTAGGTGCAGTGTCCGTTTCTCGTCATGACGTCCTTGCCGATTTGCGTGGCGCGGGCTTGCGGGGTGTCTTCTATCACGAAGAATCCGTCGCCGTGGGGCGGAATTTTAGTCCACGCGAGAACCGCTTTCGAGTCGGGCGTCCAGATGAAGTGCGACGTGTAGTTGTAGGGGTCTATTATGCGCAGATTGCCGCCGTCGGCGTCGGCGGTGAACATGCGCGTGCCGAAGCCGCCGACCTTTTTGTACTTTTCGTTCTTTTCGTCGTCGGCGTACTTCCAGCGGTGGAGGAAAATAAAGCGCTTGCCGTCGGGCGAAACGAGCAGGTGGTTGAACCAGTGCTTTGCCTGCGCGAAGTCGGGGTCGTAGGGGTTTGCGATTGCTACGGCGTCGGCGAGCGAAACTATCAGGCGCGATTCACCCGTCTCCAAATCGACTTTCCAAATGCCCGCGTCTTTCGGGGCTTTTTCGTCGGCGAATTTGTCGGGTATGCCCTTGTAGCCGTAGCCTGCGCGCATGTCGTTCACGCGCGAGTAGTCAACGGTAATCGCCCATTTGCCGTCGGGCGAGAGCGCGTAAATCGGGCTTGGAATGGTGCGCATTTGCCGCGTTTCGACGTCCATTATGCGCGACACGAATTTTCCGCCTTCGCGGTCGTTCCAGATGATTTTATTGCCGCTTTTCGGAATGAATTGCAGTTGGCAGCCCTGTTGCCAGCCCCACGCGTCGGACTTGCCGAGCGAAATCCATTCGCCCGTTTTTGTGTCTACCATTCCGATTTCGATGCGGTCGGCGTCGGTGGGCGTGCGGTCTTCGAAATCCGTTCCCATTGCGAGCACGAATCTGCCCGTCGGGTCTGTTTCAAGCTTGTCGTAATACGCAAACCAGTGCGCCTTGGGAGGATTTGTCAGCTGTTTGTGCGGGACTAGGAACGCCGACTTGCCCTCCTCGGACGGAGCGTCGAACTTCTGTTCGGGGACGTTTGCGCACGAAGCCGCAAAGAGCGCGGCTAACGCCGAGACGAGAGTAAATGCTGAGCGTATTGTTTTCATAAGATGTTGAATATATCGATTGAGCGCGGGGTGTAAAGAAAAAATTGAACGCGGATTTTTCTCGCAATCCGAAGCGTTTTTGCATATCGGTTTTTGTATGAAATTTGGCAAGACAATGTTTTTTTGCGTCGCGCTTTTTGCGGCGACCGTTTCCTCGGCCGATGTAAAACTGCCGCGCGTGTTTTCCGACGGCGCGGTTTTGCAGTGCGGCAAACCGCTGAAAATCTGGGGCTGGGCGTCGCCCGATTCGGAAATTTCGGTGTCGTTTGCGGGCAAGTCGGCGACGGCGCGGGCTGGCAAAGCGGGCGAATGGAGCGTGCAGCTCCCGCCGCTTCCCGCGTCGAAAACGCCGCGCAAAATCGAAATCGCCGAAAACGGCAGGGCGGCGAAGGCCGTCTCCGACGTGCTCGTCGGAGAAGTTTGGGTCTTGGGGGGGCAGAGCAACATGGCGTGGCCGCTTCTGCCCACGACCGACGGCAAGGCGGCGACCGAACGCGCAAACTATCCTACCGTGCGCTGTTTCAAAAAAATCAAGGGCGAGCTTCCCGACACATTTCTCGAACGTAAATTCGGAACCTTCGAGCGCACTTCGCTGTGCTCGCTCGACCTCGCCCGCACCCCGCAAAAGGATTCGCCCGAAGGCTCGGTCTGGCGCGCGGCGACCCCGAAAAACGTACCGCTTTGGAGCGCGATAGGCTTCTATTTCGCCGAAAAACTCGCCGCCGACTTGGACGTTCCCGTGGGGCTCGTTTTCACGCCGATCGGCGGCTCCCCGATGGCGGCGTGGATTCCAGAATCGGCGTGTGCGGGGAACGGATTTTTGGAGATGCGCAAGAAGTCCCATGCAATCGATATGCGCAAGTGGGACAGCGGCGGCTACGAAAAAGCCCTCGCCGAATACAGCGCGAAAGTCGAAAAGCGCAAGTCGGAACTCGCCGAATGGAAGCGCGGCGGCAAAAAGCCCGAAAGCTGGGGCGGATACCGTGCATATGTCCCGCCGTCGAAAGATTCGCCGTTCTCCGCCTCCGCGACGCCGTTCTACAATTTCAACGCGAAAGTCGCGCCCCTCGCGGGCTACGCGGCTCGCGGCATTTTGTGGTATCAGGGCGAGTCCGACGCCCGCGGGGCGTCGCTAGGCGCGTTCGAAAGCCAGCTCGAAACCGTCGTCCGCGTCTGGCGCGAATGCTTTGCCGACCCGAACCTGCCGTTCATTCAGGCGCAGCTTTCGTCCTACGGGAAAAGCGCAAACTGGGCGGAGGTACGCGCGGCGCAGCTTGCCGTTTCCGAGCGTACCGAAAACATGTACACAGTCTGCACTATCGACATCGGCGACAAAAACGACGTACACCCGCGCAACAAAACGGACGTCGGGCTGCGCATGGAGCGCGTCGCTATGGCTTGCGTCTACGGGAAGCGCGGGGCGTCGCCGCTTTCGCCGATTTTCGAAAACGCGAAATTCGGCGGGGCTTCGGCGGAAGTGTCCGTAGATTCTTTCGGGCGCGGGCTCAAAGCCGACGGCGCGCTGCGCGGCTTCGAGGCGTCGGTGGGCGGAAAATGGGTTGCGTCGGACGCCGCGCTCGACGGCGGGAAAATCGTAGTGTCGTCGCGCAACGGCGGGAAAATCGACGGCGTGCGCTACCTGTGGAAACAGTACCCGCAGGACGACGTGTGCCTGCGCAATTCCGACGGTCTGCCGCTCTTCCCGTTCTCGGTTTCGGTAAAATAGCTCGCCGCGCGGGCGTCTCCGCAACTCGCGGGGAGGACGCCTCTTGCGCGGCGCGAACGCCGTTTGCATCGGACGCGTTTTTTGGTTGAAAGACGCGCCCGATTTTTGATAATACTTTCCATGTGCCCGCGCACGTCGCGCGGACTTCCTTTTT
>JAJXPD010000212.1 GCA_021641325.1 Opitutales bacterium | reverse complement strand
TCGAAAAGGAAATCCTGCCGCTGAAACTTTCCGAAACAAAACAGCTTATCAAAACCGCTCAAAACGAAAGTCCCGAATACGCCATAGTTGCCGCGTTATTAGTCTACGCAGGAATCCGCCCGCGCGAAGTCCGCAGACTCACTTGGCGAGATATCGACACCGAAGAAAAAACAATCACAGTTCGTTCGCAATGCTCAAAGACAGGCGGTGTCCGCCAAGTGGAAATTCCGCCCGTCTTGAACAGACTTTTGATAGCGCATTCACGCGAATTAAAAGAAGAAAAAATCTGCCCAACAGACTGGCAACGCCGCTGGCGCAAAATCAGGGACAATTCTGGTTTTCGCGGACGTTGGGTTCAGGACGTTCTCCGCCACACCTACGCAAGCTTCCACGCAAAACGCTACGCCGACTTGCCGCGCCTTCAACTGAATATGGGACACAGCGACTTGTCGCTTCTGCGCTCCCGCTACATCAATATGCACGGCATTTCCCGCGCCGAGGCAAAAAGCTTCTTCGAACCGAAGAATGTAAAAAGATAACACTTCTATAAGGTCGCCGATTTGGCGCGGGGAAAAGTCTTGCATACATCGGCGGATAAGTTTCGGCGGAGCTTGCAAAACTGCCGCAAAGCGAGCAAATGGCAGAGCTTCGTAGAATTTGCGGAAAATTGAATGTGTCGTTGTAGCAAAACAAAAGTTTAACACTTTGTCTCAATTTTGCGATTATGGAGGTTGAAGATAATCCCGATTTTGCCGAAAAAACCGTTTTGGATTCGAACCCCGTTAAACTATCGCAAGTCAGATTTTGGAGTTGGATTTTGCGGAAACGGGGCAACTGGTTTGTGCGATGAATTTAAGTTGTATTTTATTCTGAATCAATGTGTTATCCACAGTGGCGCAGCTGCGTGCGGACACAAAAAAACCGCTCAACCTTTCGGTATCGCGGCTCTTTCGCTTGCCGTGTTTAACACGGTTCGCTTTTCAACAACCCTCTGGCGTCCCCACGGGGATTCGAACCCCGGTTCTTGGAATGAAAATCCAATGTCCTAGACCGAGCTAGACGATAGGGACTTCTCCAAAGAATTATGATGTTTTCAAAGGTAGGTATTTTAGGTCTCCTTGCAAGCTTTTTTTTCAAAAATTATGCGTTTTTTATTTGCCGATTCGCAGCCCGCCCCGCAAGCTCCTCATATCCTCTTGTTTATTCGCATGATAGCCGTTGGTTGAGTTTATCTGTGTTTATCCCCTTGCGGCACTTGCTTGTCCCGTTCGCAAAAAAAGCCCGACGGAAGTCGGGCTTCTCTCTCAAAACATGTTCGTTTATGCGACGCGTTCGACCACAATCGGGGGCGGGGTGGGTCGGCGCGGCGCAAGTCTGTATGCGTTTCTGAAATAGTCCATCGCCGCGTCGAGGTTCGTTTCGTCGTTGTAATGAATGACGAGCAGGGGTTCGCCCTGTTTCACCTGTGTGCCAACTTTCTTGATTTCGGTTACGCCGACGTAAGGGTCGGTCTTGCCGTTTTTCATTGTCGAAAGAATTTGCACGCCGCGCGCTATTTGCCCCGCGTTGATATTGTGGACATATCCGCGTTTCGGAGCGGGAAGTTTGCGCGTGTGTTTGGGCATGGGGTATTTTGTCGGGTCTTCGAGCCACGACGCCGAGCCGCCCTGCGCCTTAACCATTTCGAGCAGTTTCTTATATGCAGAGCCGTCTTCGATGACGCGTTCGACCGACTGTTTCGCCGAAAGCGTAGAGCCGGCAACGCCCGCAAGTCTCAGGATTTCCATTCCCAATTTGAGAACCAAATCCTTCATGTCTTCCGAGCCGCCGCCGCGCAAAAATTCGAGAGCCTCCATGACTTCCAAGCCCATTCCGACGCAGTTGCCGAGCGGCTGGTTCATGTCGGTTACGAGGGCTACGCACCTGTGTTTCATTACGCGGGCTACGCGCGTGATTGTGCGGGCGAGCTGTTTTGCCTGCTCGATGTCGCGCAGGAAAGAGCCGTTGCCCCACTTTACATCGACCACGAGACCGTCGGAGCCTACCGCGAATTTTTTGCTGAGCACGCTTGCGGTGATAAGCGGCAAGCTGGGGATAGTCGCGGTGTCGTGGCGCATTTTGAAGATTTTTGCGTCTACCGGCGCGATAGAGTCGTCATGTTCGCAGATTGCGCAGCCCACTGTTGCGAGCTGTTTATGGAACGCGTCGAGCGGCAGTTTTGTTTTAAGGCCTGGAATGGACGAAAGTTTGTTGTGGACTGTGATTACGAAGTCTTCGTCCGCGCTCGACATTCCGGGGACAACCACGCCGCACGCCGCGCCGATTGCCGAGAGAATCAGCGAGGTTTTGTCGCCCACGCCGCCCGTCGAGTATTTTGCGACTTTCGGGCGCGAGATGTCGGAAAGTTCAATCGTTTCGCCGGTGAGAATCATTTCGTCGGCAAAGACGGCGGTTTCCTGCGCCGCCATGTCCTTGAAGAAAATCGCCATGATGAGCGCCGCCATTTGGAAGTCGGGCATTTCGTCGTCGAGAATCGAGTCTACGATATTGCGAACTTCGTCTTCCGTAAATTCGTGCCCGTCGCGCTTTTTCTCTATAAGATACGCGTAGGAGGGTTTGAGGGGAGCTTTGCCTGTCGTTCTCTTTGTTGCCATGTTATTGATTCTCCTTGAAATACAAGTTCTCTGTTCGCCGATATCCTTTCGGCGAACGAAAGGGGCATAGTATCTGTAAATTCCCACAGTGTAGATATTATCGAAAATGTCGAGCTTTTTATTCGCAAAAATTTTCGACCCTCGCCCCGTTCCGCTTTGATTGGACACGTAATTTCGAGCGTTTGTTCTGCGTTTGCCGATTTTAGGGGAGGATTTTGCATTCTTTTTTGCCTTGTAAATTGCAATATTTAATGTGAAACTTGTGATAATGGCAGCAAAGTTAAATTCGAAATCGGAAGTCTCGTTCGAGGCTTCACTGAAAGAACTCGGCGATATTCTGGCGCAACTGGAAAATCCGCAGATTCCGCTTTCCGACCTTGTGGAAAAATACGGCCGCGCCAAGGAATGCCTCGACTTCTGCCGCAAAAAGCTCGACGACGCCGAGCTTTCCATAAAAAAACTTTCGGGCGATTCCGCCGAGGATTTCGTCCTCGAACGCGATTAACCGCAAATTCGGCAAACAACAATTCCTTTCGAA
>JAJXPD010000211.1 GCA_021641325.1 Opitutales bacterium | reverse complement strand
GTACATGGATTTCGCCCCCGTCATTTTCGACACCGCATAGGAGGTCAGCACCCCTATAATCAGCGGGAAAATCATTCTTCCCGCGAGCGTAAATTCGAGCACGAGCATAAGCGACGTAATCGGAGCCGCCGCCGCAGTCGTGAAGAACGCCGCCATTCCCAGAAGCGAGAACCCGATCACCTCTTCGGGCGAAAGCGGCACGCCCGCCGACACGAGCACGTTTGCGAAAAGGAAGCCGAAAATGCTGCCGATTGTAAGGCTCGGCGTCAGCACCCCGCCGACCGCGCCCATTCCGAAGAACAGCGCAACGCACGAAATTTTCAGCACCGTGAACACCAAAATCTGCCTCGCCGAAAAATCCATCGAGACAATGCCCCTTATTATGTGCGCACCGTTTCCGACGACTTCGGGATAGTAAATCGATACGCACCCCACGATAATCCCCGCAAGCGCAAGGCGCACGGGCAGCCAGTATGGATTGCCGTTGAGCGTCCTCCTTGCGCCGTTTAGCATCGCGAGCCACATCTTTGCAAGCAGCGACGACAAAATTCCCAACAGCAACGCGTAGAACGCAATCGACACTTCCTGCGAGAGGTACGCGCGGGATATTTCGTAGAGCGGCGCGGGGTTTGAAATCGTCATAATCGTAATGTAGCTTGCGCAGCTCGACACAAGCAGCGGCGCGAGAATGTCTATCGACATCACCCCGATTACGATTTCGCAGACGAAAAGCCCTCCCGCAAGCGGCGTGTGGAAAACCGCCGACATGCCTCCCGCGGCGGCGCACGCAATCAGAAGTCTGAGCCTCGGCAGGGGCACGTTCATCTTGCGCCCGAAGAGCGACGCGAACACCGTCACAGTCTGGACGAGAGGGCCTTCGCGGCCTATCGACGCGCCAGAGCCTATCGTTATAATTGCCGCGAGGCTTCGGAGCAGGTTGGGGCGCACGGGAATGTATCCGTTGCCGATTGCGACGGCTTCCATGTAGGGCGTCGCCTTTTTTTTCACTTTTTGCGACGCGAACAGGAGAATCAGACCGGAAATCGCCCCGCCTACCGCGAGCGCGAAGATTTTGCGCCAGTCGGGAATTTGCTGGAACGTCGCCACAAAGCGTCCGCCCTCCGTTCCCGTGAGAGTCGCCAAGATGAACTGCGTGCTTTTTTGGAAAACGGTTGCGACCAACGCCGCCAGCACGCCCGCGCACACCGCGTACAAAAAAGTTCCGCTTTTGCCGCTGATGTTTATCCGCGACCTCAAACCGAGGAGGATTCCGTAAAGTCTTTCGGATAGGCGCGCGGCGGACTTCATTTAGCGCATGTCCCTTTCGATGGAGTTTTTAATTGCCGAAAAGTCGGCGTCGCCCAAAAGCGCGGAGTTTTTCTTGTGCCACTTCGCTATTTTCTGGAAGATTGAAAGGTACGCCGCCACTTGGGTTTTGTCCACCGCGATGAGGGCTACGAGCTTTGCCTTTTCTTCGTCCGTTGGCCAGTCTATTCCGTTTTTGCTGATTCCGAAAACAAGCAGGGGGTCTCCGAGGTTTGCCACGCGCCCGTGGGGAGCCGCCATTGCGCCGCCCACGAATGTGGATGCGGTGTCCTCGCGCATGTAGACAGCCTCTTTCAGCTCTTCGAGCTTGTCTTTGCCAAGCGCGTCGGAGAGGGCGGCGAAGAGCGAATCAAGACACGCCGCCTGTCCGTCGATGCCGGAGAGTTCTACAAAATAGACGTTTTTCATATAAAATCGGATTCTTGTTAAAGCTTTTTCGCGCTTTCGTCAAATACAGAAATGCGGTTTGTCCGAAATATTCCATGCGCGGCGCGGCTTGGGGAAATGTCTTGACTTGCCCGCGCGGCGGCGGCATTGTTCGTATTTTATTTTGCGCGTTTGTCTTGCGTGCGCGGATCTTGTTTACGGCGGGGATTGTTATGGCATTTTTCAGATTTATCACATTTGCGGTTTTTTTGTCCGCGGCGTTTTTCGCGCTTGCGGCAAACCCTCCGCGCGACGCCGCGCTTCTCGATGCCCTCGAAAAAAAGGGAATCCTGACGGCGGAGGAGGCTCGCGACCTTAAAAAGGAGTCGGCGGAGGCGGCGGTGTGTCTGCCCGAAAGCGTGTCGAGCATACGCACGCTCGTTATGCTTCAAATGCGCTACACCCACGCTTGGCACGACTACGCCGGTCTTGCCGAGGAGTCGCGCTTCAATATCCGCCGCCTCATTCCCGTGCTCATCGCCGACACCTCCGAAAATTCGCGCGCGCTCATCAGCCTGTACATGCCAAGCTCGACCGTCATCAACACCGCGCACTGGGAAGTCGATACCGACGGCGACATTCTTTCGGGCAAGCTGAAGCTTGGGCACTGGTCGGTGAATTTTGCGACCGAAGAGTGCGACAGCTGCACAGTCCTCAAAACTCCCGACCGCTCCATTTTGTGCATGTACTTCGGCGGCGGCGACAGCGGCTACGACGGCTATCTGAAAACCTCATACGGCACGGCGTTGGGATTTTCGGGCTACCACACGGGCGTGTACTGGGACGGCCGCATTCCGTCTGCCCGCGACTTCGTGTACTCGCTGACCGTCGTCAATTCAAAGCCCAACGACATCTGCTACCGCTACGACAACGGCGTTTCCTGCTGGCTCACCGTCGGCTACGACAAAAAATTCGACGACTGCTCCCTGCGCGTCGGCGCGACATTCGGATACGCCGACAAACTCGTTTCGGCGATTTCCGAGTCCGCGCCGCTCCCCTCGCGAATGGAGCGTTTCGGCGACGCATACGGCGTCAACCCCTACTTCCGCTTGGAATACGGCGATTTTTCCCTGCACGCCGAATTCATGCTGGTTTCCGCCCAATACGGCAAGACGCGCAGCGCCGACGTACCCCTCTACACCGACCGCTCCCCGACTGCCGTTCCCATGGGCTTCTACGTTCTGGGCGCGTACAGGGTTTTCAAGTCGGACGCTTTCGGCGAGTTCGAGCCGGTCTTCCGCTTTTCGTACATCGACACCGACGGGCGCGGTATCCGCGGCAGGGACGTCGTTTTCAAGATGTCGTCGGCGGGTTTGTACGACCGCGTGAGCGCGTACTACGCGGGCGTAAACTGGTATCTCAACGGAAAGTACTTGAAGTTTTCCCTCGGCAAAACGCCTCGTGCCCGACTACATTTCGGAGAAAATCATGCTCCGCAACAAAA
>JAJXPD010000210.1 GCA_021641325.1 Opitutales bacterium | reverse complement strand
GTCTTTGCGCATGACCTCCGGCGTGATTGCCTGCGCGGTGTCGGGCGAGTGTTCGTGGCGGTTTGCTCCCTTGAACAGCACGGGCTGTCCGTTCACGAGTATCTGCCCGCCCTTGCGCTCGACTCTCTTGAAGCCGACTTTGAACGCCGTGTAGCTTTTTTTGTCGAAGCCGTAGTCGGTCTCGATAAGCAGCGTGTAGAGCGTGGGGGTTTCCGCGCTCCACGCCGAAACGTCGCGCACGTTCGGGAACTTCCATTTGCAGACCGCCGACCCGCCCGCGCCGAGCGAAACTTCCGATTCCGCCGTCGAAATCGTTTTGCCTTTGGGCGAGAGCAGCTTGCCCGAAATCTTCATCGACTGCGCCGTTTTCGCCGAGTTTTTCACGAGAATTTCGGAAGTCAGCGTGCCGTCGCGGTAGTCGTCGGTAAGCCCCGCGCGGTTGAAGACGTCGGCAATGCGCATTTGCGGGCGCGTGAAAAGCGACACGTTGCGGAATATGCCCGAAAGCCGCCAGAAGTCCTGGTCTTCGAGGTACGAGCCGTCGGAGTACTGGTAGACTTCGAGCGCGACGCTGTTGCGCCCCGCCTTGACGAAATCTGTGATGTCGAACGTCGCGGGCGTGCGGCTGTCCTGCGAATAGCCCACTTTTTTGCCGTTGACCCAAATGTAGAACGCGCTGCTTACGCCGTCGAATTTAATGTAGACGCGCTGCGCCGCCCATTCGACGGGCACTTCGAAGAAACGCTTGTACGAGCCCACGGGGTTGCGCGCGTCTTCGGGGTAGTTCGAGTAGGCCTTGTCGGGCGTGTCCATGACGCGCGGAGGGTTCATCTTGAACGGGTAAATCACGTTCGTGTAGAGCGGCGAGCCGAAGCCGTGCATCTGCCAGTTTGCGGGCACGGGAATGTCGGCCCACTTCGAGACGTCGTAGCCGTCCTCGAAAAAGTCGAGCGGGCGGTCTTTGGGGTTGCCGACATAGTGGAACTTCCACGTTCCGTTGAGCGAAATTTCCGAATCGGGAGCGCGTTTTTTGAGCGCGTCCGATTCGTCGGAATAGAACGACATCGTAGCCGACGCCGGCTCTTTGTTTATGCGGAAGACGGCTTCGTTCTGCCAGTCCTCGCGGACTTCCTTTGCGGCCGACACGGCGTTCGCGGCTAAAACCGCGCACATTGTTCTGAATAATATCCCTTTCATAATTGCCCGAATAATGCCCCATGGAATCGGGCAATTCAAGCTTTAAAAGGCTTCCGCCAATTATGCGATGAGCACCAACATGAAAAGCGCGACAATGGGGGAGATGAACGCTGTTCCGAGCAACACATATTCGCGACCGATTGCCGTTTTTCTGTTTAGAATTCCGCGGATTGTGAATATGAAAGAAACGATTGGAAAACTTAGCAGCATCAAAGAGAACAAAATCATAGTGAGCCTAAACGACAAATCAATATCGATGTCCATGTCGCCGCACGCGCACGGAGGATTGTCCTCCGTTATATAAGCGCAGACGATGCAAAGAACTAAGCTTGCGACGACCGCAATATTGAAGCTTGCAAGCCCCCAAAATGCCGCTTTCCGCCTAAACGTTTGCGGGGCTTGTTCCGATTTTTTCGTTGTGATGTTGTTTCCCATATGTATATTTTCGCGCGGATTCCGGTTCTCTTCCTTTCCGATTTTATTTAATCGAAATGCGTAGAGCATGTTGGAAAAATCGGCAAGGTTTTATGCCCGCAAAAAAATTGAAAAAATAAATTGACTTGAACGAAAAATCGGGCAAATTAAAAAGCTTTATAAAACACGCCGAAATAGCTCAGTTGGTAGAGCAACGCTTTCGTAAAGCGTGGGTCGTCGGTTCAAGTCCGACTTTCGGCTCTGTTTTAAGACCAAGTCCGCCTTTTTACAGGGTGCTGCTGGCGTTTTTTAGCGTTTGAGCCTTTTGGCTCGTTTTCCAAGCCTGCAAGTTTTAGTTTGCGGGCTTTTTTATTGCAACAAGTCCGCGTTGCTCTCGGCGATTCGCTTGAAATTTTTGCCGACATTTCCGCTTTCCGCAAGAGTCCGCCAAAAATCCCCCGCCATCTCGCGCGATTCCGCAGTCGGCGGAATTGACGGCAGCGGGGCGTTGCGCAGAGTGCCGTCGCTTAGCGGCGCGTAATACATCGGCAGCATGTCGTAGGCGGGCGCGAGTTTAAACGGCAGGTCGCGCCCGACGAAAAAGCTGATGTTTCCGAAGTGCATATCCGTATTGCCGATTGCAAGCCCGAAATTGTAGAGCCGCTCGACGGTTTCGATGTCGCCCTTTGCGAAATATTCTTCCGCGTTGCGCATTGCTTCCGCCCACGGGCCGCCGCCCGCGCCGATAAACGCGGCGTCGATTCCCGCAAGAGAGCTTGTTCCGCGCCTTCCGTACCGTCCGATTCTGTCGATTCGAGAATATTCCAAAAACACGCGTTTTTTTGCCGTCAGCAGTTCGGCGTCGGCGGCAGGGAATCCGTATTTTTTCAGGATTTTCAGGGCGGCGTACTCGGCTGTCAGCAAGTCGGCCCAGCGTCGGTTAATGTCGTTGTCGGTTTTTCCCGAAAATTTCACGATTACGTTTCGGAAGCTTCCGTCTTCGCCTTTTACCGTAGCGCAAAATTTCGGCTGTTCGCCCGCGGCGGACGAGCGCGGAACGCCGTTCGAAACCGCTTGTTCCGCAAGTTCGGGATAGCGTTCTTTTCGGCTCGATTCGTCGATGAAAGGCTCTCCGCCCGCCAAAAAAGCCGATTTTGCAGTTTCGCCTACAATTAAAGAACCCGCCAAGTCGCTTCCGAATCGGACGGCGTATTCCAGAATGTCGGAATCGCTCCAAGAGTTTAGCTCTTTCGAAATTCCGAAGCTTTTGTTCAGGTTGTAGACTATGTTTCTGCCGATAAAGCCCTGCGGGCGGTGTTCGTGCAAAAACCACGGCAGAGAGGGGAACAGTTTGCTTTTAAATTCTTTGCCGAAAAGCGCGGGGCAAGCGCCGTCGAGGTAGTAGCCTGCGTTGGTCGAGGCAAGCTTGCCGACGGTTTCGACGTTTGCCGACTCGTCTACGCGGTACAGATTCCAGCTCGCGCCCAATTCGCCGACTGGGCGGGGGAGGGCGTACGTTCGTCCGACCGAATTCCCCATGGCGACGCAGCCGATTTTGCCGAGAAGCTTTATTGCCGTGGGTTTTGAAACGCCGAATGTATTGGCAA
>JAJXPD010000209.1 GCA_021641325.1 Opitutales bacterium | reverse complement strand
AAGCATTCTCTTCAATATAGTAAAGCCCGACTTCGGCGTTTTCGGCGAAAAGGACGCCCAGCAGGTCTCCATCATCGAAAGAATGGTGCGCGACCTCTTCATGGACGTCGAAATCGTCCGCGCCCCGATTGTCCGCGAACAGAGCGGGCTCGCCCTCAGCTCGCGCAACAAATACATGACGCAGGCGGAGCGCGACGGCGCAACGCGAATCAGGAAATCGCTGCTGGCGGGCAAGGCTCTCGTCGACGAGGGCTGCACGAACATCGACAGAGTCAAGGCTCTCGTCATAAACACGCTGGCCGACCCAAAAACGCGCATAATCTATGTGGAAATTGTGGACGCCAAAACGTCGCTGCCCGTTTCGGAGCTTGCGAAAGGCAAGTGCAGAATCTCGCTCGCGGTCTGGTATGGACAGACGCGCCTCATAGACAACATCGTTGTTTAGCGCGAAATACAACAACAACACTTTACACACCAGCAAAACAAATATGAAATTCGACGTAGTAGTAGTCGGAAGCGGAATCGCGGGGCTTAGCTTCGCGCTGAAAACCGCAAAATTAGGGCACAAGGTCGCCATCGTCACCAAAAAGGAACGCTCGGACACCAATACAAACCACGCGCAGGGGGGAATCGCAAGCGTCACAAGCTGCGCCGACAATTTCGAATCGCACGTCAAAGACACGCTGATTGCAGGCGACGGACTCTGCCACGAAGACGCCGTGCGCGAAATCGTGAAATCCGGCCCCCAGCAAATCAAGGATTTGATTGAGGAAGGCGTGCAATTTACAAGCCTTCAAGACGGCTCGCCGTCGCTCGGGCGCGAGGGCGGACACTCGCAAAGACGTATCCTGCACGTCAAAGACTACACGGGACGCGCAATCGAAGAGGCTCTGCTCAAATGCGTCGCCGAAAACAAAAACATCGAGGTTTTCGAGCACCACTTCGCGATAGACCTCATCACAAAGGCGAAAACAAACTCGCTCCTCCCCGACCAGCAAAACGAAATAATCGGGCTGTACGTCTACGACACGAAAAACAGCGTCGTAAAAACTTTCAAAACGCGCGTCGTGATGCTCGCCACGGGCGGCACGGGCTGCGTCTACCTCTACACCACAAACCCGACAATCGCCACGGGCGACGGCATCGCAATGGCGTACAGGGCGGGCGCGGAGGTCGCAAACCTCGAATTCATTCAGTTCCACCCCACCGCGCTCTACTCGCAGACGGGCGAACGCTTCCTGATTTCGGAGGCGGTGCGCGGCGAAGGCGCAATTCTGCGCAACGCAAAAGGCGAGGCGTTCATGTCGAAATACGACCCGCGCAAAGACCTCGCCCCGCGCGACATCGTGGCGAGGGCAATCGACAGCGAAATGAAAAGGCTCGGCTCGCCCCACGTCTGGCTCGACATCACGCACAAATCCTCCGACGACCTCAAAACGCGCTTCCCGCAAATCTACGAGCACTGCCTCAAATGCGGAATCGACATTTCGAAAGACTACATGCCTGTCGTCCCCGCGGCGCACTACATGTGCGGGGGCGTGCGCACGAAGCTCGACGCGTCTACGACAATCAGGGGGCTGTACGCTTGCGGCGAAGTCGCCTGCACGGGGCTTCACGGGGCGAACAGACTTGCGAGCAACTCGCTGCTCGAAGCCGTGGTGCTTGCCAACAACGCGTCGGTCGCGGTCGATAAATACCTCGAAAACGCAAAGGATACCGACGTCGACGTTCCGCTCTGGAAAGACGGCGACGTGCGCAACCCAGACGAGCGCGTGGTTCTGCAACACAACATGGGCGAACTGCAACGCACCATGTGGGACTACGTCGGAATAGTCCGCACAACAAAACGCCTCGAACGCGCCCTCAACAGGATTGAAAACCTGCACAGGGAAATCGACGAATACTACTGGAATTTCAAAATCGAGCCGACGCTCATCGAGCTTCGCAACGAAGTTCAGGTCGCGATTCTGATTATCCGCTCCGCGCTCGCGCGCCACGAAAGCCGCGGGCTGCACTACACGCTCGACTACCCCGAAAAGCTCCCCACCACGCGCGACACAATCCTTAAAAGAGAGTCTTTCTAATGCCAGACATCGAAAAATTCATAGTGTCGGTGCCCGACTTCCCGCATAAGGGAATCGAGTTTTTCGACATCACGCCGCTCATGGCAAACCCCGAAGCGTACCGCTATACAATAGAAAAAATGGCGGAACTCGTGGCGCAGACAAACCCGACGAAAATCATGGCGGCGGAATCGCGCGGCTTCTTCTTCGGGCCGGCAATCGCGCTGAAACTGGGGCTGCCGTTCGTGCCGATTCGCAAAAAGGGAAAACTTCCGAGGGAGACAATCGACGTGGAGTACGACCTCGAATACGGCAAGGACACGCTCTGCGTGCACCGCGACGACATCGGGAAGTCGGACAGACTCGTGGTGCTCGACGACATTCTCGCAACGGGCGGCACGGCGGAGGCGATGTGCAAAATGGCGGAACGCGTCGGCGCGGAAATCGCCTGCTGCGCGTTCTTCATGGAGCTCGGCTTCCTCAACGGGCGCGAAAAACTTAAAAACCGCAAGGTTGTTTCGATGTTTGTAAAGTGAGGCTTTTCGGGAAAATCGCGGCGGCGAGCGCCGCCCTCGCGCTGGCGTCCTGCGGGACTCCGAGCGCAAACTTCTACCCGCTGGGAACGGGCGCGGCGCAAAACCTCGCGCCAATCCCCGCCGACAAAGTCCAGCTCTTCATCACAAAACGCCCCGACTTCAAATACGCGGAACTCGGCATGATTACATACGAAACGCCATCGTCGTTTTCGGACGAGCCGCGCGTCTACCAAATCATGCGCGTAAAGGCGGGGGAAATCGGCGCGGACGGGCTGATAATAATGGATTCGCAGTCGTCGTCGGAGAGCTTTCCGCGGATTGCGCTCGACTACTACGGCAACCCCATGCTCACCGACACAACACACTCGTACATAAAATACCGCGGCATGGCAATCAGGCGCGAATGACATGAAATGCCTGCTTCCGATAGTGCTGCTTGTCCTCTCGAACGTGTTTATGATGTTCGCTTGGTACGGACACCTGAAATTCAAGAGCGCGCCGCTGTGGTTGGCGGTCGTGGCAAGCTGGGGGATAGCGTTTTTCGAGTACTGCCTGCAAGTGCCCGCAAACAGAATCGGACACAACTATTGGGACGCCGCGCACCTGAAAACGTTGCAGGAAGTGATAACACTGGGAGTGTTCGTAGTGTTCTCTCTGCTGTATCTGAAAGAGGAGTTCAAGTGGAAC
>JAJXPD010000208.1:889-3317 GCA_021641325.1 Opitutales bacterium | reverse complement strand
ATTTTTTTGTTGTAAGGGGCGGAGCGTTTCGATTTTATGGGTTCGGTAATGAAAGAATATTTGAACCTTTTGAAACTCGTAATGGAAAACGGCTCCGAACGCTCCGACAGAACGGGCGTCGGCACAATCGGCGTGTTCGGGGCGCAGGCGCGCTTCAACCTCCGCGAATCCTTTCCGCTTCTTACGACAAAAAAACTCCACACCCGCTCGATTATCTACGAGCTGCTCTGGTTTCTGCGCGGCGACACCAACATCAAATTTCTGAACGAAAACCGCGTCTCGATTTGGGACGAATGGGCCGACAAAGACGGCAACCTCGGCCGCGTTTACGGCGCGCAGTGGCGCGACTGGCGAGCGCCCGACGGCAGGCATATCGACCAAATCAAAAACCTCGTCGAGGGAATCCGCAAAGACCCCTTCGGGCGCAGGCACATCGTAAGCGCGTGGAACCCCGGCGAGCTTGACAAAATGGCGCTTCCCCCCTGCCACGCGCTCTTCCAGCTCTACGTTTCGCCCGACGGCGGGCTGAGCTGCCAGCTCTACCAGCGCAGTGCCGACCTCTTCCTCGGCGTTCCGTTCAACATCGCCTCCTACGCGCTCCTCACGATGATGGTGGCGCAGGTCTGCGGGCTGAAACCGCGCGAGTTTGTCCACACTTTCGGCGACCTCCACATTTACAAAAACCACCTCGACCAAGTCCGCGAACAGCTCTCGCGCGAGCCCCGCGCGCTTCCCAAAATGAAGCTCAACCCCGACCGCCGCGAGCTTGACGAATTCGTATACGAAGACTTCACCCTCGAAGGCTACGACCCGCACCCGACAATCAAAGCCCCCATTGCCGTATGAGCGAATTCAAGGCGATAGCGGCGGTTGCCGAAAACGGGGTGATTGGCAGCGGACTCTCCATTCCGTGGCACATTTCCGAAGACTTCAAACACTTCAAGAAAACGACCCTCGGAGGAATTGTCGCGATGGGGCGGCGCACTTGGGAAAGCCTCGGCTGCAAGCCGCTTCCGAACCGCGAGAACGTCGTGATTACCTCGCGCCCCGAAGAAATCGCGGGCGGCGCGCGGGCGTTCCGCTCGCTCGACGAACTCGCGCGGTTTTACGCCGCCGACCCCCGCACGCTCTGGATTATCGGCGGCGCAAAGCTCTACGAAACCGCCCTCGACTTCTGCTCCGAACTCGTCATAAGCCGCGTGAAAATGTCTCCGCAGGGCGACGTGTTCTTCCCGAAATTCGACGGCAAATTCGAGGCTTCCGAAACTATTTTGAGCCACCCGCAGTTCGACGTTGTCAGATATGTGAGAAGGAAGTAATATGGAATTTCTCGTATTGATTTTAGTGCCGATAATCATCGGCATGTACGCGCAGGCAAAGGTGTCTTCGGCATACGAAAAATACTCGCGCGTCGCCACGCGCTCGGGCGCGACGGGGCGCGACGCGGCGGCGGCCGTCATGCAGTCGGCGGGCATCGACGACGTGCAAATCGTCGAAATCGCGGGGCACCTAACCGACCACTACGACCCGACGAAAAAAGTGCTCGCCCTCAGCACCGAAAACTACCGCGGGCGGTCGATTGCAGCCCTCGGCGTCGCCGCGCACGAGGCGGGGCACGCAATCCAGCATAAATGCGCCTACGCGCCGCTCAATCTGCGCATGGCTCTTGTGCCGATAACAAATTTTGCGTGCTCGCTTCTGCCAATCGTAATGCTCGGCGGATTTTTCCTGTTCAACAGCATGATTACCATTTACGCGGGCATCGGAATTTACATAGTTTTGACGCTGTTCCAGCTCATAACGCTGCCGGTGGAATTCGACGCGTCGAACAGGGCGAAGGCGCAACTGCGCAACTTGGGATTTGTTGACGGAGCGGAAGGCAGAGGCGTGGGAGAGGTTCTGGACGCGGCGGCGTTCACGTATGTGGCGGCGTTTGTGTCGTCGCTCGGCTGGCTCCTATATCTGCTCTCAGCGGCGAACAACCGCCGATGACGGGGCGTGAAAACGCCCCTCTAAGAGCGTTTCGCGAGTGTCTCAGACTGCTCGCGTACGCAAAGTACGCCACGCACCCTGAGCCACTCGCAAAGCCACTCTTATAGGGGCATTTTGACGCCCCTAAAATTACAGCGCACGGCGCGGAAGATTTTTAAAATGCGCTGGGATTAAAGTGGAGTTAATGGGTAAGCGGAGATTCCACGTTTTGGGATTTCCGTTTTTTTATTTTTTATCCGCGCAAAGCGCGTCTATTTAAATTAGTTTCTTTTCTGCGTTAAGCATATCCCAACGCCAGTAATTGGCGAAGCCAATACGAACTAATCGGGGAAAGGCGCGGGTATACCCGCGCCGAATAATCACCGTAAGGAACGAAGTTCCGACGACCGGCGCGGCTTGCGCGCCGTGCAGGCAGCCCGCCTGCTTTTTTTGTTGA
>JAJXPD010000208.1:0-879 GCA_021641325.1 Opitutales bacterium | reverse complement strand
GTGATTTCATGAAGAATCTTTAATAATTTTACAAGAGACAAAAGATGAATCCTACATACAGACCTTCGAAGTTGAAACGCGCCCGTCGTTGCGGCTGGCGTGCAAGAAATAAAACGCGCGGCGGCAAGGCCGTCATTGCGGCACGCCGTCAAAAGGGTCGCAAGCGTTTGGTTACGAAATAGTCGGTAAGCGGTCGTGCGTTTTGGAAGAGAAAACAGAGTACGGCTCGCGAACGATTTTGCTTTTTTAAAACAAAAGTCGAAGAAGGCGGATTGTTCCGCCTTCGTTTTTTATTGTCTGCCGCGGCCCGAAAATTCGGCGTCGCGGCTGGGTTTGGTGACGAGCAAAAAGGTCGGCTGCGCGGTTGAGCGCAACACGGCGCGAAGGAGGTTTCGGGCGATATTCCGCGAATGCGCGCCCGATTTCGCCGTGCCGTGCGATATTTTGGTGTTTGTGAGGCGCGGGTACGCGAAGTTTGAGTACGCAAAGCTGCGCGAAAAATTCCGTCGGGCGGCGGAAACGGTAATCGCGAATGCAAAAAAAGAGTAGGAAAATGCCGCGCGGGCTGTTGTCCGCGCCGAGCTGGCTTGCCGTCAGATTCTACCAGCTGGCGATTTCCCCCGTGATACATCTGCTGCCGAACAGCGGCTGCCGATTTTACCCGACATGCTCGGAGTACACGCTGATTGCGATTTCGCGGCACGGCGCGTTGAAGGGAATTCTGATGGGCGCGTGCAGGATACTCAGGTGCAACCCGTATAGCGAGGGCGGCTTCGACTACGTTCCGAAAAATTTTTCGTGGCGGAAACTATTTTCGCAAAACAAAGTTGACGAATGCAATTCGGACGGTAATTAATTTGTCTTTCTTTTTTTTATAAC
>JAJXPD010000207.1 GCA_021641325.1 Opitutales bacterium | reverse complement strand
AACTGAGAGAACCGCGCTTCTTTTCAAGAGCAAATACGAAACCGCGTGCGTTCCCGTCGCGCGGGACAAAACGCCGCTCGTAAAGTGGGGCAAATACCGCGACCGCCTTCCCGAAGACGGCGAAATCCGCGTGTGGTTTTCGGGGAACAACTCGATTGCCGTGGTAGCGGGGAAAGTCCAGTGCATCGACTTCGACGAAAAATATTCGGCGGGGATATTCGGAAAGTTCAAAAGGCGTTGCGCCGAAAATGCGATGGGCACTCTCGTGGAGGGGTTGCTGTGCCAGCGCACGCCGAGCGGCGGCTACCATCTGGTTTTCGTCTGCGAACCCGACGAAAGGAACGCCAAGCTCGCCGTAGCCGAAAACGGCAATGTCGCCATAGAAACGCGCGCCTCGGGCGGGTATTTTTTAATCGCGCCGTCGGAGGGATACGAAATCGTATCGGGAAGCATCGGGAACATTCCGACCATATCGCCCGACGAACGCGACGAGCTGTTTTCGGTTGCGAGGTCGTTCGACACACGAAGAAGGGAAAAATCGGTTTACGGAACTTCCGAACTCCCCGGCGACGACTTCGACTCCAAAGCCGACGTTCCCGAATTGTTGCGTTCCTGCGGCTGGACACACGTCGGCGGGAACTACTGGCGCAGGCCCGGTAAATCGCGGGGAATTTCCGCAACGTGGAACCGTATCCCGAACAGGTTTTTCGTGTTTTCGAGTTCGACGGATTTCGAGCCGAACGTCGCCTACAAGCCGTGGCACGTCTACGCCGTTCTGAAATGCGGAGGGGATTTTCGGAGGGCGGCCGCCGAACTTTCGCATTCGGGATATGGCAGACACGGTCCGACCATGTCCGCAAAATCGGGACGGATTCCCCAAAACGACGTTTTTACGGTCGGAAATTCGGACCATACGGACCGTGTAAAACTGCCGCCGATTTTGAAGTACGCCGAAACCCTCGACAAGCCCGAGTGCAACGAAATCCCCGACGAGGTGGTTTGCGGTGTCCTGCACAGGGGCTGCAAGATGATTCTTTCCGCGCCCTCGAAAGCCCGAAAATCGTGGACTATGCTCGAGCTCGGGCTTTCCGTCGCCGGCGGGCAATACTGGATGGGAATCGAAACCGTCCAGACTCCCGTTTTGTATATCGACTTCAAATTCCTCTACGGGATTTTCAGCGAAAGAAGGAACAGGATAATCGCCGCCAAATACGGCGCAACCGACATCGACCTTCCGTTCTACGAACTCGTCCTTCGCGGGTACGACGCGCCGTTTTACGCCATAAGAGAGCACATAGAAAGCTTCTGCCGCGAAAACGGCATAGGGTTGATAGTCTTTGACCCCGTCTACAAGCTCGCCGACGATTTCGACGAAAACAAGGCCCGCGACGTGGCAAAACTTTTGAGGGAATTCGAAAAACTTGCATCCGACCTGAATGCTGCGGTCGCCTTCGCGCACCATTTCGCCAAGGGAAATTCCTCCGAGAAAGGCAGCATAGACAGGGCTTCGGGCAGCGGCGTGTGGGCGCGCGAACCCGACGCGCTTCTCATGCTCACCCCGCTCGACGGCGAAAACTACACGCTCGAAATGCACCTCAGGAATTTCCCGCAAAGGCAGCCCGTCGCCGTCTACTGGAACGACGGCGTCTGGGAGGTAAACACGAACATCGACGCGGAGGAAAGCATACGGGAACGGGATTCTTCGCGCTTTGCAAAGCGGCACTGCAAGGCCACTGCAAACGATTTGCGGCGGATATTGCAGTCCCGAAACGAAACGGTTGTCGACAAAAACAACAGGCTGAAAATAGCCTCGATTTTGGGTGTTTCCGAACGCACGGTATACACGCTTTGGAGGCAGCTGAAAGACTGCAGCGGAGGATTTTGCAGTGAATAAACATTCTGTCCGTCATATTGTTATGGATTCACTGCAAACTGCAAAATGCATGTTGCAGTGGATTTTCGGCGTTTTTTCGTCGATCGCACTGCAAGTTACTGCAATACCGTTTTGCAGTGGCGGTATTTTTTATGCCGCTTCGGGAGCGGATTTTTACCGTCATCATACGTTCAAAACCCCTGTAAATACTGGGATTTCGGGGCATCCGCAGGCGGCGGTTGTTCCACTGCAAAATACCCACTGCAAACTGCAACCGCAATTTTTCAGTTTTCCCTTTTTCCGCAAAGTGCAACCACACACTGCAACATACCTACTACCCCCTTTAAGGGGGGTAGGTATGTTGCAGTGTGTGGTTGCACGCATTTCATCAGAATTTTTTCACCGCAGATTTTCGGCAAAAAAATGAAAAAACTTTCTACAAACGACAGAAAATACATCGCCGAATATAGGCGGTGGTTTGACAAACTTCCCGAAAGGCAAAAGGCTATCATGAAAAAACAGGGCTTGGACAAACCCCACATCGACGACTACACTACGCGGCAGGCGTTCGACATTTCCGACATACAGATTGCGGATACCTCCCGCGACGAAGAACCCGACGGTGCGAAGGTTTTTTCGGAGCGGGACTTCCGGTGCCGTTTTGCGGAATTCGCCGACGTCGTTTTCGAGGAGATTCTGAGGCGGAAAAACGTACCTCTCACCGTTGAATGCATGCGTTTCATTTTCGGGAAAAGCCGCTACCGCTCCGAGAGCGAAATCGCAAATTCGCTGAAAATGACGCGCGCCAACGTCTCCGCAAGGTGCGTCGAGCTGCGGGACAAGTTCGGAATGGAGGCGTCGCTTTTCGGGCACGGCATGCGTTCCAGGCAAAGCTACAGGAATTCCGTCGTCGACGCCATTTCGGATTCCGAGAAAAGGTTCGAGCGGATATCGAAAGGCGTCCAATAGTTGATTCGCGTTAACTATCGGAAAATTGACAAACCATAGGTTGTTATGAATGCGATAGAAATCGAAAACCCCACGGCAAACATAAACGTCTCCGAGCTCGGAGTTAAATTCTCCGAAAGCGTGTCAATCGAGGAATGGGAAAAGTTCGGCGAGCAGATTGGAAGGCTCGTAAATTCGTCGCAGTTCATCATCGGCGACTGGCTCAATTTCGGGCGCGAAAAATGGGACAGAAACGAATTCAAAAAGCGCGTCGAAATCGCAGAGGTAAAAACGGGGCTGGATCCCGACACGCTTAAAGTCTACGCCTGCCTTGCAAGGCGCGTCCCCTTCGAAAACCGCAATCCCAAGTGCAGTTTCCAGTTACACAGGATAGTCGCCAAGCTCGAGCCGACTGAGCAGTCGAAATGGCTGAACATTGCCGAGAAGAAGGCGATGACTGGCAAACGCCTGAAAGCGTCGATCGTCGCGGGAAAACCGCTGAGCG
>JAJXPD010000206.1 GCA_021641325.1 Opitutales bacterium | reverse complement strand
AACTGCGTCCGCTCGACGTTCTGACTATCAAGGTCTTTCAGGAGCCCGATTTGGATACAGTGTATAAAATCAGCCAAAACGGCATGATTGTTCTGCCGCTTGTAAACGCGGTAAAAGTCGCGGGGCTTACCGTTCAGGAGGCTCAAAAACTCATAAAGCAGCTTTACGAGAAAGACTTTTTGGTCAATGCCGACGTCTCCATTTTCATTTCGGAATATTCGCCGAAGTGCGTGTATGTGGTTGGGCAGGTCAACCGTCCCGGAACTGTCGTGTTCCCGCCCGAGGAGGCTATGACGCTCTCGAAGGCAATCGCGTACTCGAACGGCTTGACGAGGCTCGCCAACCAGCGTTCGGTAATCGTAAAACGCCTGCTTCCCAGCGGCGAACTCAAAGTTTTCGACATCGACTTCCGCGCAATACTCAACAACGAAAAAGTGCGCGACTTCCCCGTGCTTGAAGGCGACACAATCGAAGTGCCCGAAGCCATGTTCTAAGGCTCGCTTTTTAACTTTTCGACAACACAGATTTTTTATATGGAAGACAACGAACAGAATCCGAAGGCGTCGGCAAACCCGAACGCCCCGCAGACAAAAACCGTCAAAAAGAAGAAAGTAGTGGTCGGCTACGGCTACGGAAACGGCGGTTATGGCGGTTATGGCGGCTACGGCGGCTATGGCAACGGAGGATACGGCGGCTATGGCGGCTACGGAAATGCGGGCTACGGCGGATACGGCGCGGGCGGCTACGGCGGCTACGGGAACGCTCCCGTGGCGGGCGGAGGCGCGGTAATGCCCAACCGCACTTTGCGCGACTGCGACTATTTGATGATTTTGCGCGAGCGCATTTGGTACATCATCGTGACGTTCTTCGTCATTTTTGCGGGCATTCTCCTTTATACGTTCAGAATGACCCCCATGTACACGTCGGTCGCGACGGTTCAAATCCTCAGAGACTCCGACGTTCCGATTGACGGCCCCGGCGGCGTGCAGCGAAGCCACAACGACATTGTTTCGAACGTCGAAGACTTCAACACTCAGGTCAAGCTCATGGAGAGTTTCGAGGTTATCTCGGCGGTGCAGTCGCGCCTCAAAGAGGACGACATGAAAAAGCTCATGGCACCCTACAACGACATGATTACTTTCGGGCCGAAGCGCACGGAGGCGGAAATCCTCCAAGAATACAGGTCGATTACGCCCGAAAGGCTCTCGCTTGTAGTGAGGGTCGCGTTCCGCCACCCCGACCCCGCAATCGCGATGCGCATTGCAAATCTGTTCGCCACTGAGTACATTTCATACACGCACCAAGTGAGGGTTCAGAAGCTGATGAACTCAATCGACGAATTGCGCACAAAGGTTTCCCAGCAGGAGGCGAAGGTAAAGGAGCTTGACAAAAAGCTTGTGGAATACCGCAAAATCAACGGGGCGGTTTCGCTCGACCAAATCGACGACGTCGACAGAACCGAACTCCGCGAAATCAACACGATTCTCACGAGCGACAAGCGCATTTTCGACGCAATGTCGACACAGTGGAACCTTGTGCAGGAATACAAGCGCGAGGGCAAAGACCTTTGCACGCTTCCGTTTATCGCCGACATTCCGTCGGTCTCGAGGCTCGTTTTGGACAAGTCCACGCAGCAGGTTGCCGTGGCGACGCTCGAAAAACGCTACAAGGAAAAACACCCCCGCATGATTGAGGCGCGCAAAACGCTCGACCAAATCGAAAAGGAACTCAATGCGGCGGTCGATTCGGCGTGCGCGAAAATTCAGGCGTCCTACGAAAACGCCAAACAGAATTACGAGCAGTCGCAAAAACGCCTGAGCGTGAAAAAGGAGGAAATCCTCCAACTCGGTCAAAAGGCTATTATATATAAGTCTATCGAGCGCGAGCGTCAGGTCGCGGAGGGCATGCACCAGTCACTGATTTCGTCGCTCAACGTCCGCATGGCGCAGGTCAGCCTCATCAACGAACGCGCAAGCATTATCGACAGGGCGGGAATGTCGCCGCGCCCGTCAAGCCCCAACTATGTTCTCAACATTCTGGCGGGCTTCTTCGCGGGTATCGTAGGAGGCGTGGGTATGGCGTTCCTCGTTGCGTTCATGGACGACCGCGCAAAGAGCGCGTACGACGTCGAATCGGTCATCGGGCTGCCGCTCTTGGGCGTCATTCCCAGAATCAAACGCCTCAATTCTTCCGAAAAGGCGCAGGTTGCGGCGTCGAACGCCGACCGCGCGACGACGGAAGCGTTCCGCTCGCTCTATTCGACTCTCAAAGTAAATCCGCTCGGCAAAAACGCAAAAGTGGTGCTCTTTACGAGTACGACGCCCTCGGAGGGCAAGTCTTTCGTGGTTTCCAACCTCGCGTTCACATGCGCGCTCAACGGCGAAAAAGTCATCGTCATCGACGCCGACCTACGCCTGCCCGCGCTCGCGAAAATCATGGAAATCAAGCCGACCGAAGGCATAGTCGGCTGCATAGAGGAGGGCAAGCCCCTCGAAAGCGCGATTATCCGCGACTACTTCCCGAACCTCGACGTTCTCGTCTGCGAAAAGCGCGCGGAAAATCCGACGCAAATGCTCAATTCGCCCGAATTCATTTCGCTAATCGAATCGTTGCGCGACAAGTACGACAGAATCTTCGTGGACTCGCCGCCGATAGGCGCGGTAAGCGACGCAATCTCGCTCCTGCCAAGCATGGACGGCATTATCTACGTCATCAAATTCAACGCCACAAAGCGCAAGATTATCCGCAATTTCGTCCGCAAAATGATGGAGTCGAACGTGCCGATTATCGGCGCTGTGATGAACATGGTTTCGTCGGGCGTGTCGTCGTCGTATAGCCTGAACTACTACGACAAAAGCTACCAAAGCTACTACACGACCCCGCCGCCGGACGAATCCTCCGAAGAAACGGAAAACTCGTAGCCCGCAAAACAGCTTTGCATTCGAAAATCCGCCGCAATCCCGCGGCGGATTTTTTTTGCGCGGATTTTCCGTAAACAAACGCCGAACGCTCCGCGGCAAATAGTGTCGCAAACAAATAAAACGGAGCAAACAACGGTGCGCCGCGGCGGGGCGGCGGATCGGCTGTCGGACACGCATGGAGGGGTCTCGCAAATCGAATCCGCAAAATAGGCGGGGGCGAATCCGTAAAAAACGGCGGAAAACAGGGGAGGCGGCTCGGCGCGCCGTCTTGTGCCAAGCCCGAAGCGCGCGCGGCTTTGCGGATTCCGCAGCTTTCGCGCGGCGAAATTCCTCCGCCCGCAAAGGACGTTTTTGCTTGCAGCGCGGGGCGGCTTCAATTTAAATATATACATGAAAAGCTATCTGT
>JAJXPD010000205.1 GCA_021641325.1 Opitutales bacterium | reverse complement strand
TATTCGACGTGTTTGAAAATTATTGTGGACATCGGCGGAAGCGTGATTAACGCGCCGAACGGCTTGCCGTTGAAGCCCGTATCGCCCGCGACCACAAAGCCGTTGTTGCCGAAGCCGCGCCCGCCGTAGCACTTTGCGTCGGTGTTGAGAACCTCGCGCCATTCGCCCGCAAACGGAAGCCCAATCGGGTAGTTTTCGCGGCGGATAGGGGTGAAGTTGCTCGCGACGGCGTAGGAGGTTTTTCCGTCGGCGTCGAAGCGCAGGAACGTGAAGACGCTGTTGTTGCCGTCGTCGGCGTTAATCCACTGGAAACCGTCGGGGTTGAAATCGTTTTGGGCAAGGGAGGCGTCGTTTTTGTAGAGGTTTGCGACGTCGCGCACAACGTCCCTTACGCCCTCGTGCTCGGCGTATTGCAGGAGCGACCATTCGAGCGATTCGTCGTAGCGCCATTCGTGCCCCTGCGCGATTTCGTCGCCCATGAAAAGCGTTTTCTTCCCCGGCCAAAGCCACATGTACGCGTAGAGGGCGCGGAGGTTTGCGATTTTGTCGCCCCAGTACGCGCCGCCCATTTTGCCGACCATCGGGCTTTTGCCGTGCACAACTTCGTCGTGCGAGTAGACAAGCATGAACTTCTCGGTGAACTGGTACATCGAGGGGAATGTCATCTTGTTGTGGTGGTATTTTCGGTTGACGGGGTCTTCCTTGAAATAGTCGAGAGTGTCGTGCATCCAGCCGAGATTCCACTTGAAGTCGAAGCCTAGCCCGCCGTCGGAAACGGGTGCGGTTACGCCCTGAAAAGTTGTGCTTTCCTCTGCAATCATTATCGCGCCCTTGAACTCCTCGTGTACGGCGGAGTTTGTGCGCTTGATGAACTCTATCGCCTCCAAATTTTCGCTGCCGCCGTAGCGGTTGGGAATCCAGTCTCTGCGCGAGAAATTGAGGTAGAGCATTGAGGCAACCGCGTCCACGCGCAGTCCGTCGATGTGAAATCTGTCGAACCACGCCAGCGCGCTTCCCATGAGGAAATTCGAAACCTCGTTGCGCCCGTAGTTGAAGCAGAGCGTGCCCCAGTCGGGATTCGCGCCGAGGCGCGGGTCCTGATGTTCGTAGAGGCACGAGCCGTCGTAGCCCGCCAGCGCGAAAGAGTCGCGCGGGAAGTGCGCGGGAACCCAATCCATAATCACGCCGATTCCGCGCGAGTGGAGGGTATCGACCATTTTCATGAAGTCGAGCGGCGAGCCGTAGCGGTGCGTCGGCGCGTAGTAGCCGCTGACCTGATAGCCCCACGAGCCCTCGAACGGGTACTCCGAAAGCGGCAGAAATTCGACGTGCGTGAATCCCATTTCGGAGCAGTAGTCGGCAAGCTGGACTCCGATTTCGGCGTAGGTTAGCGGGCGGAAGCCGTCCTCGGGAACGCGCTTCCACGAGCCGAGGTGGACTTCGTATACCGACACGGGCGACTTGCTCCAATCGGTATTGGCGCGTTTTTCCAGCCACGCGGAGTCGCTCCACTCGAAGCCCGAAACGTCGCAGACTATCGAGCTGTTGTATGGCGGAGCTTCGAAGCGGATTGCGTAGGGGTCGATTTTGAGGAATGGGGCGTCGTTGTTGGCGGCGAGAATTTCGAACTTGTACTTTGCGCCCGCCCCGACCGACGGAACGAAAATCTCCCAAATGCCCGACTGCCCAAGCTCGCGCATCTGGTGGTACCTGCCGTCCCACTCGTTGAAGTCGCCCACGACGCTCACGCGGCGGGCGGTCGGCGCCCAGACGGCGAACGACGTTCCCTTTACGCCGCCGACAGTGCGGACGTGCGAGCCGAGTTTGTCGTAGATTTTCCGCTCGTCGCCCTTGCCGATTAGATAGAGGTCGTCGGAGTCGAGGGTCGGCGGAAAGTTGTAGGCGTCGTAGATTTGGCGGATTTCGCCGTTGTAGCTGCGCGCGCGCAGGCGGTACGGGAAGAGCTTTCTTGCGCCCTTGATGAACGCCTCGAACAGCCCCGATTCGTCGAGCTTTTTCATCGGGATTCTCGCCCTGTTTTCGTCGCGCAAATCGACGACCGCGCATGTTTTTGCGTCGTTGAGATAAGCCCTGACGACAATTCCGCCCCTGCATTTGTGCATGCCCAAAAGGTCGTGCGGCTGGCCGCAGCGGGCGGATACGAGCATTCCGATTTCGTCTTTCGATATTACCATGTTTCGTCGCTTTTTAATGATTTAGGTTTGCCCAAAATTTCCGCCGCCACAAACGCGCGGCGCAACGCGCCAGCCGAGTCCAAACCGTATTTTTCCGCCGCCGACAGGCTTTGCTCCGCCGACGCGGCTTGGGATTGCGACGGCTCGGCGGGTTGGACGGGTTCGGATTCGGACGCGCTTTCGGCGTCTTCCTCCGCAAAGTTTTCAAGCTCGAAGAGGTCGGCGTTTATGTACGAATTGCCGCCGTGGAAGCCGTGCGAATCCGCCGTCATCTGCTCCACAAGCCTGCGGGCGGCGGCGGGGTCGAACATTTCGCCGAAGTCCTCAGGCTCTTGCGGAACGGGCGGAGCTGACTGCTCCGCCTCCGGCGCGTATCGGTTGCACGGGGCGGTCGGCGAATGACCAGGCTCTGCATTGTAGCGGGCGTCGTTCGCAAGCTCCCTGCGCTTCTGCGCATCGGAAATTTCGGGCTCCTCCGCGGGGGATTCCGTTTCGAACACAGTTTTTTCGGCGGACTTTCGCGCGGGGACACTGCGGGGCGTCGGACGCGTCGCGGAGCGCGGGAAGTCGTGCGCGGAATGCCCGCGCGGACGGCGCGGCGGGGTTTGCGCGTTATCGCCGCCGCCCCCGCCCGTCATCGCGACTTTCGAAACGAACACGATTAGCATGTACGCAACGACCACAAAAAACACTATGTTGTCGAAAAAGAAATCCATTCACGGTTTCCGCTATTTCTTGGGTTTGTCGCCCGAAATGCTTTCGCGCATCGAGGTATCGGCCTGAATGTTTTGGAGCTTGTAGTAGTCCATAAAGCCCATTTTGCCCGACCGCAGGGACTCGGCGAGCGCGAGCGGCACCTGCGCCTCCGCCTCCACGACCTTCGCTTTCATGTCCTCCACTTTCGCCTTCATCTCCTGTTCGAGCGCGACCGCCGCCGCGCGTCTGATTTCCGCCTGCGCCTGCGCCATGTTTTTGTTGGCGATAGCCTGCGCCTCCTGCAACTTTGCGCCGACGTTTTCGCCCACGTCGACGTCGGCGATGTCGATTGAAAGAATTTCGTACGCCGTGCCCGAATCAAGCCCGCGTTCGAGGACGACTTTCGAAATCCTGTCGGGGTGTTCGAGCACGAATTTGTAGGAGTC
>JAJXPD010000204.1 GCA_021641325.1 Opitutales bacterium | reverse complement strand
GCTTTGCGCGGTTTCGGCGTTTGCGTCGGAGATAAAAATTCCGAAAAACGGCGCGGAGGACACGCAGGGAATTATGGCGAAGTCGTACTGGGAACAGTGGAACGGCGACCTTAACTCCGACATTGACCGCGATATCGAGGCAAACCGCAAGGCAGACGCAACGCTTTATGTCGGCAAAATCGCGGCGGGAACAAAGGTGAAAGTCGCGCAGATTTCGCACGAATTCTATTTCGGGGCGCACATCTTCAACTTCGACCAGCTTGGCGACAAAACGCTCAACGCAAAATACAAGTCGCTCTTCGGCACGCTCTTCAATTCGGCGACGGTCGCATTCTACTGGGGCAAGTTCGAAATGCAGGACGGCCGCATGCGCACAGCGGGCGAATACTGGGACACTCAGGATTTCTGGGCAAACGCCGAAAATCCCAAGACGCAAATCCACTGGCGGCGCCCGCCGACCGACCCCGTCGTGAACTTTTTGAAAGACAGGGGCGTGCGCGTCCACGGGCACGCGCTGATATGGGGTAATAAAACTTATCAAATTCCGGTTTGGCTCTACGACAAGTGCCTTACCGACGGCGAACGCGAAAAATTCTCAAAACTTATCAAAACGCCTATGAAAGACGGCGTGAAAGTCGTCCGCGAACAATACACTCCGCTTTACAGGAAAATGTCCGCCGCCGACCTCGACGCCTACATTCCAGACTTCGGCAAAAACCTCAAACGCCAGTTCGCCCGCCGCATTGCCCGCCTTGCCGAATACTACGGCGACAAAATCGAAAGCTGGGACGTCGTCAACGAGAGTCTTGAAGACTTCGCCGACGGACATATGAACGTTGGCGGAATTTTCTCCAAGGGCGTCCGCTACGGAATTTTGCCCGCCGACTACGCCTACGACGGCTTCCAAGTTGCGCAAAAAGCGTTCCCGCAGAGCGTAAAACTCAACATCAACGAAAACCCCTACGGGCCGTTCCGCCTTGAAAAATACGACACTCAGATTCGCGACCTCGTCGCCCGCGGCTGCAAAATCGACGTCGTCGGCTGGCAAATGCACCTTTTCAAGCCCGAGGTCGTGCAGCTAATCGCCGACGGCAAGCCGACCGACAACAAACGCTTCCGGCTCGACATTCTGAAAATTTCGCCCCAACACATGCGCGAGGCGTTCGAAATGGTCGAACGCGCAAACCGCCCGATTCACATGAGCGAAATCACAATCAGTGCGCCCGATAATACCGAACGCGGAAAAATGATACAAGCTATCATTACGCGCAACCTGTATAGAATGTGGTTTAGCCGGAAGTCGGTGGCCGGAATAACGTGGTGGAACGTCGTTGACGATTGCGGCGCACCGGGCGAACCGTCGATTTCGGGTCTTTTCACCCGCGAGATGAACCCGAAACCCGCATACTACGCGCTATCGGAACTTGTGGAAAATGAGTGGCGAACGAATTTGGAAGCCGAGCCGAACGAAAACGGCGAAATAAAATTCAGGGGCTTCAAGGGGAAATACAGAGTGTCGTGGACGACTGAAAAGGGAGAGGAAAAATCCGCCTTCATCACGGTAAAATAGGGCGGCGGAAGACGGAACTTTAATCTTGAGATTTGTGTTATATTAAGGGGATTGTAAATATTTAACGAAAGGAAAAATCATGGCAGCACCACTTAATATATCGGTATGTATAGGCGATATAGTTTCAAAATTAATTTTGACTGGCAGAAGAATGCCCATACATATTCCTTCTATGGGAAATAAAGGAGGTGCGGGGTGCAATATTTTGTCTTTGAATAAAAGCAAAGGCGAAATTGAAGTTTTGTACCTCGCTCCCGGTCATGTTCCATTTATTGTAGGACAATCAGCATACAATTATATCGCAGTTTATTTCAATTCGTTGAAAGGTACATATAGCAAGAACGGAACTCCATTGGAATATTCAGTAAGCTCATATACACAGTCAAATGGTGCAAAATGGAAGGGTCCGTTCAATATACATTTAGACCCTTTGCTTCCTTCAATATTTAAAGTATTGGATTATTAATGCAATATTGAGAGCCGTCGCGGGGAACGCGGCGGCTTTTTTATGGGCGCAAAAAATGCGGCAACAGCTGTTGCCGCGTTGCGGTTTGCTATTTTTATGTGTTAGAACTTTTGCAGGAGTTCTATGCCGATTCCGTCTTCTTCGACGAATGCCGCCTTGATGTGCGGGAACGGCTCGAACGGCGGCACAAGCACCTTTTTTGCCGCCTTCAATTCCGCGTCGAGGTCGTCCACAAAGTAGGCTATATGTGTCCGCTTTTGTATGACTTCCGGCATCGGGCAACCTTCCTCGAAATACAGAAATTCAAGGTTGTTTTTTGTGTCGGCGGGGTCGCTAACGTAAAGTTTCGCCCCCGCAAGATATGTGCCTTTTTCGGGCACGCGGTCGGTCGGTATACCGATATGTGCGATTGTTCTCATGTCTCTTATGAAACGTCTGCGCGGTGTTTCGCGCAAGCAATTTTTACGGAAAAATGCGTTTCAGTTGGTCTTTGAGTTCGTTGCGGATTACTATATTTCCCTTTTTATCGAACTCCACCATTCTGCGGCACTTGCGTTTCAGCTCGGCGGGGTTATATTTGACTATTTCAACGTCCCCCTCTCTCGCTCCCGCCCGCGGATTTTTTATGCGCTCGAATTTTGTCGGCATTCCGAACCATGTGAACGAGATATCCCAGCCGCATTTTTCGCCGTCGTTCGACACCAGTTTTGGATATTTTTTAACAAAATCGGGCGTTCGGCGTGTATAGATTCTTACGACGATCGCCACAGGCAGCGAGAGTATATGTCCTTTGAAGCCGTCGTCGATTTGTCCGTCTCTTGCCTTTGTGTAGAAGTCGAGCGGGTCGAAGCCCACGAGGTTGATTCCGTTATAGTTGCCGAAAAAGTTTTTCTCCTTAAAGCGTTTCGATTCGGTATACCACTTGTCGAATCTGTCGCTGAGCATGAGTCCGATTTCGAAGTGCAGGTGCGCCTGCGGGCGGGCGATGCTGTATCTTGCGCTGCGCCCCATTTGTCCGAGTCTTGCGCCAGCCTTGACTTGCGAGCCTATCGAAATATTCGGGTCTATTGCCGACATATGCGCGTAGAGTGTGTAGACTTCGACGTCGCACTGCGGGTGGATTAGCACGACGTATCTGCCGTAGCCGCTGTTGCCCGCGAGCTTATTGACCATTGCGACTTTCCCGTCCATTGCCGCGTAGATGTCGTCGAGCGGTTCGCCTCTTCTGTTGCGCTTGGTGGGTTTGATGTCGATTGCCTCGTGGAATCGGTAGCCGTTGTTGCGCACGTCGCCGAAGCCGCCGCTTGCGGGGTTGC
>JAJXPD010000203.1 GCA_021641325.1 Opitutales bacterium | reverse complement strand
TTTCAGGACCCCTTCGACGTCTTCCGCGAAGTCTTCGGCGGCGGTGGCGGCGGCGGAGCTGCTTTCTACGACTTCTTCGGAGGCGGCGGGGCGTCGCATCAAGACTACGACGAACCCGAACGCGGTTCGGACATCCGCGCGGAAATCGAAATTTCGCTCGAAGAGGCGGCAAAGGGCGCAAGCCGCACAATCCGCTACAACCGCATGGTCGTGTGCCCCGACTGCGGAGGCAGCGGGTCGAAAAACGGCGCGAGCGGCAGAAAAGTCTGCCCCAAATGCAAAGGTTCGGGACAGGTCAGAATGGCGCAGGGGCCGATTCGCTTTTCGCAGCCGTGCCCCGAATGCGGCGGCACGGGAACGGTGATTGAAAATCCGTGCCCGAAATGCGGCGGGTCGGGGCGCGTGAAAGAGCGCAACGAAGTTAAAATCGACATTCCCGCAGGCGTGTACACGGGGTCGAGACTCCGCAAAACGGGCGCGGGCAACGCGGGCTACAATGGCGGCGGCTACGGCGACCTGTACGTCGTAATCTACGTCTCGCCGAACCCGCGCTTCGAGCGCGACGGCAACGACCTCTACACCGACATCAAAATCAAGTTCACCCTCGCCGCGCTCGGCGGGCAGGTCGAGATTGAAACGCTAACGGGCAAGGCGGTTTTGAAGATTCCCGCGGGAACGCAACCCAACGCGGCGTTGCGCATGAAAGGCTTGGGCATGCCCGACCTCCGCGGCGGCGTCAGGGGCGACTTGTACGTGAGAATCCACGTCGAAGTTCCGACCAAACTAACCGACGCCCAACGCGCAAAGCTTGAAGAGTTCGCAAAACTCTGCGGCGACGACAATCCGAAACAGTCGTCCGAGCCGTTCTATAAAAAATTCTTCTAAGCGGACTGCTTGCCGCAAAACGGGCGCATGCGCAAAGCACGCGCCCGTTTTTTTGCGCCCATTGCGGCGCAACCTAACGGTTTGCGGCGTAATCTTGCGGGGAGTGTGAAAATAAAAGACTGTCTTGCGGCTGAATTGCGTCGGGGGGGGTTGCGCTTTTGTCCGAACGTTTCCATCGGAGCGCACATGCGGATTGTCCGATTTGAAGTGTATGAGTCGGGATTTTTCGCGCGGGCGCATCGGACGCAAAAAAAAGGGCTTCGCGTTGCCGCGAAGCCCCGAACCTGTTAATAAAACAAAGTCTATTTGCGCCTGCGGATTACCGCAACCGCCAGCGCGGCCGCTCCGAAAATTGCCGCCCATTCCGCGGGTTCGGGAATTGCCGCCGTGAGCCAGCCCGCGCCGTTGACTGCGATGTTTACGAGGTTGTTGTCGGAGTCGTATGCCTTGATTCTCGAAAGCTGCGCCTTTGTTGCGGCGTCGGTGCCCACGTAGATTCTGTTGTCGGCAAAGTTGTAGATTTCTACGATTTTTCCCGCAAAGCCCGATATTGTGGTATCGCCCGTTTTCGTGAGTTCAAGGGTCGCGGCGTTGTCGTCCAGAAAAATCTTAAAGTCTTGTCCGAGCCAGATTTCGGAGAACTGCTGGCTTGCCGCAATGTGGAGCTCGGGAACGTAGGCTTCAAACCCTTCGCCCCTGTCCGCAGTGATGAGGGATATGTTGCCTTCGTCGTTTTCGTCGACAATGGCGTTCGCCTTGTTGAGGTACGCTTTCGAAATGTTCCACATTACGAACTTCTTTTCGCCGCCCGAAATCGTGATTTGAGAGTCGTCGTTAACGGTAAGTTTTGCCGTGGTGAGGTTGATATCCGCATTGTAGTCGCCGTTTAGGTCGAGGCGCGAATCAATGTACCAAGTTGCGCTCTTGCCCGTTGCCGTATTCGCGTTCAGCGTTGCGGTGCGCTTGATTTCAAGACCGCGGTTGCCGACGGCAACGTCGCTGTTTGCCGTATCCTGCGCGAAAGTGCCGCCCGACGAGTTCATAGAGTACACCGCGAATCTCTTGGTCGGGTTTTGGTTCGCGACATTGAGCGTGCCGCCGACGTTGAGCGTGCTGCCGCCCTGCATTACAAGCTGTCCGTTGACTGTGAGCGAACCGTTTGCGAAGATGTTGATTGTGTTGTCGGAAGTTCTGAGCACGCCGTTCGAGCCGATTGTGAGCTTTGTGCCGTCATACAGGTCGATTTGGCTCTTGTTGCCGTTGTATCTTTGGAGGTTGAACTCGCCGTTTACATTGAGGTTTGCGTTGTTGGTTTTTCCGTAGTATTCGCCGAGTCTGATAGAGCCGCTCCAATCAACCTTTGCGCCTTCGGCAATGGTGATGTCGGAAGTGCCCTGCCGCTCCTGCAGGAAAGTGTTTTTTGCGAGCACCTTCGCGTAGACGTCCTTGAAGTTGAGATACTGCGACTGCTTATTATAGTTCGCGTTAAGAGTGAGGCTTTGTCCGAAATCGACCGTGATTGCCGCGGTGCTCGACGCCGAATTCGTGATGGTCGTTATGGCGTAGTTTTGTTTCCACGACGCAACTTTGAGGGCGGTTTTTGCGTCGGTCGAATTTGCGTCGACTGTCAGCCCGGTGTCTTGACCCCATGCGGCGATGTTGACGCCGCCCGTCGAGCCGTCGATTTCGGTGAGCGAGCCGACTGTAACGCCCGAGGCTGCGGTGTATCTGTTGCCGCCGGTAGAGTCGATTTCGATTGCGTCGCCGGCGGTGATTGCCGTGCGTTCCGACGACCCGCCTTTAATGGGTTCGGCGTACGCGGTAGCCGCAGCCAGCGCGATTAGCATAGGTATCGTTAGTTTCTTCATAATAATAGCCTGTTTGAGGTTGAGCAAATTTTCCTTTTTGCTGTTATAATAATCTATTCAAAGTGCGAAGAATGTACAATAAATTATTTCGTTTTTTTTGTAAACGGTTTAATTTTATAAACGATTGATGCTCTTATTGTTGGGGTTTTGCTCTCTCCGAAAAATGCGTCCGCGCCCCTGAAATTTGAAATTTTTGCTTGGCAACGCCTTTGGGGCGTCCTTATTGCCTTGCTCCTGCAAAATATTATTGTCTTGCGGGCATTTTTGTGCCATAGGGAAAGTTTGAAAATGAACGAATCGCCAATACATTTTTCGCACTCCGACATACTTGCGGCAATGCCCCAACAGCCGCCTTTTCTCTTCGTCGAAGAGGCAGACTATGCCGACGGAGTCATTGCGGGGCGCTACACCCTCAAACCCGACGAATTCTTCTTCAAAGGGCATTTCAAAGACAATCTCGTATTTCCAGGAACGCTGATGTTGGAGGCAATGGGGCAGCTCTGCGTGTTCGGGCTTATCAAGGGCGTTTTTGCCGACATGCCCAAGCCCGCCGACCCCGAAAAAATATTTTTCACTTCCGCCGAAGGCGCGCGCTGCATGCGCATCTGCCGCCCGAACGTAGT
>JAJXPD010000044.1:12772-15149 GCA_021641325.1 Opitutales bacterium | reverse complement strand
CGTCTTGAAAAGTTTGAGTTTCTGCTCGACGTTCATCGGGACTGCGAGAGCCTGATTGCCGTCGCGCAAGTCCACGCTGCACCATGTGGGGGCAGCTTCTATTTTTTTGTCGGGCCACTGCCTGTCGGGCAGTTTGATGTCGAACCGACGTCTGTATTTCAATATGTCGCTATTTTTCATTTTATATTGACGTTAAATTTATTCCGCTTCCGCAAAAAAATCAAGCGCGATTCCCAATCGGAAAAACACGCCCGGCATGAAGAATTGCGAATGCCCGCAAACCGAGTTTAAAAACTTCATGCTCGGCGAAGCCGAGCCGCTTAGGCTTGTCAAATTGGGTGAAGAAGGGTGGCTTTGCGTTTCGGCGGCGGCGCGAGCATATTAGACATACGCAACCGCTGCCGACGAAAAGTGAAACGCCCTTATTTGCCCGATTTCACAAGCCCGGCAAAAGACTGGGGCTGCATTGCGCCGCGCTACGACAGATTTCCCTTTCCTATGCCGCGCACAAGGAATCCGAGTTCAAGCAAAAGCCGGTGGTCGAGGCAGTTTCTGCCGTCGAAAATCCACGCGGGGGTTGCCATGGTTTTTCTGATTTTTGCGTAGTCGAGCTTTTTGAATTCGTCCCAGTGCGTTAGCAGGACAATCGCGTGCGCGTTTTCCGCCGCCTCGTAGGGCGACGCGCAAAATTCCGCGCGGGGGTCGTCCTCCGAAATGCCCAAGTCGGCGCAGATTTGGGTTTTCGACACTTTCGGGTCGTAGAACGCCAAGTGCGCGTGCTCGTTCAAAAAGTCTTTGCAGATGTCTATTGCGGGCGATTCGCGCGTGTCGTTTGTGTTTTCCTTGAACGCGAACCCGAAAATCGCAAGGCGTTTTCCGCAGATGTTGCGGAACAGGTTTTCGATTACGTTCGACGAAAAACGCCTTTTCTGGTACGCGTTCATTTCGACCACGCCGCGCCAGTACTGCGCCACTTTCGGCAGGTTGAAGTGCTCGCAAAGATACACCAAATTAAGCAGGTCTTTCTGGAAGCACGAGCCGCCGTAGCCTATCGAGCTTCTCAGGAATTTCGAGCCTATGCGCGAGTCGCTGCCGACCGCCATTGCGACCTGTTCGACGTCCGCGCCCGTAGCCTCGCACAGCGCGCTGATTGCGTTTATGGAGCTTATGCGCTGCGCCAAGAACGCGTTTGCCGTGAGCTTGCTAAGCTCGCTCGACCAAAGGTTTGTTGTGATGATTCTTTCGCGCGGCACCCAGCGGGCGTAAATCGACGCAAGCGTTTCTATTGCCCTGCGCCCCGCCTCGGAGTCTTCGTCGCCGCCGATAAGCACGCGGTCGGGATTTTCCAAGTCGCGCACAGCCGTGCCCTCAGCCAAAAATTCGGGGTTGGAGAGCACCTGAAATTCGCGCCCCGTTGCGGCGAGAATCGTCTTGATTACGTCCGCCGTGCGCACGGGCATCGTCGATTTTTCCACGACTATTTTCCCGCTCTTTGCCGAACGCGCTATCGTGCGCGAGCACGCCTCCACATAGCTGAGGTCGGACGCGCTTCCCGCTCCGTAGCCGTACGTTTTCGTGGGCGTGTTGACGGAGATGAAAATAACGTCCGCCTTGTCAATCGCGCCCTCGATGTCCGTTGTAAAAAAGAGGTTTTTGCCCCTGACCTCGCGGACCAGCCCGTCGAGATTCGGCTCGAAAACGGGCAGGTTGTCGGAGTTCCACGCCGCAATGCGCGCCTCGTTGACATCGACAACGTCCACATGAATGTCCGGACATTTGCGGGCAATCATCGTCATCGTCGGGCCGCCAACGTAGCCCGCGCCAATGCAGCATATTCTCATCTTATTCTCTTACGAGTTTCGACTTGTTCGCGAACGCCTCTTTCGAAACGCCCTGCTTGCGCGCGCGCTGGCGCAGACGCAGCGACTGGAGCTTGATGAAGCCCGTTGCGTCGTCCTGATTGTATTCGCTCTTGACGCCTTCCATGCTCGCGATGTTCGCGTCGTAGAGGCTCAGCGGGCTCTTTCTGCCCACGCACGTGACGTTGCCCTTGTAGAGCTTGATTCTCACGACGCCGCTTACGGTGTCCTGACTCTTGTCGATGAACGCCTGCAAAGCTTCGCGTTCGGGCGCGTACCAGAAGCCGTTGTAGATGAGTTCCGCGTACTTGGGGATAAGAGAGTCGCGCAGGTGCATAAGCTCCCTGTCCATGGTGATTGTTTCCATGTTGCGGTGCGCAAATTCGAGAATCGTGCCGCCGGGGGTTTCGTACACGCCGCGGCTCTTCATGCCGACAAGGCGGTTTTCGACTATGTCCACGCGGCCGATGCCGTTTTCGCCGCCGATTTTATTGAGCGCGCGGAGAATGTCGGAGGGC
>JAJXPD010000044.1:5049-12762 GCA_021641325.1 Opitutales bacterium | reverse complement strand
AGGGCTTCATCTGCTTGCCGTCGATTGCGACGCAGTCGCCCTTTTCGAAAGTGAGTTCGAGGTATACGGGCTTGTCGGGGGCGTCTTCGGGCGAAACCGTGGTCTTGAACATGTCCTTGTTTTCGGGGACGGTCGGGTCGAACCACGGGTCTTCGAGAATGCCCGCTTCGTACGAGATGTGGAGCATGTTTCTGTCCATCGAATAGGGCTTCTTTGCGGACGCCTCCACGTTGATGTTATGCTCGCGGCAATAGGCAATCATTTCGCTTCTGCCGGGGAACTTTTCGCGGAATTCGTCTATTCTCCACGGCGAGATAATCTGCAAGTCGGGAGCGAGAGCCGCGTAGGAGATTTCGAAGCGGCACTGGTCGTTGCCCTTGCCCGTTGCGCCGTGCGCTACGGCGTCGGCGTTTTCGGCCTTGGCGATTTCGACCTGCGCCTTTGCGATGAGCGGGCGCGCAATCGACGTGCCGAGGTAGTACTGCCCTTCGTAAATGGCGTTTGCGCGAATCATCGGGTAGATGAAGTCGGCAACAAATTCGTCCTGCAAGTCTACGGTGTAGTGAGCTACCGCGCCCGTGGCTTTGGCTTTTTCAGCCAAGCCCGAAAGCTCTTCGCCCTGACCGACGTTTGCGGCGAATGTAACCACTTCTGCGTTGAAGCGGTCTTTAATCCACTTGACGATAACGGAGGTATCGAGGCCTCCCGAATATGCGAGAACTACTTTCATTGTATTTTCCTTTTAAAAATTTCCTCTTTTATAACCCTATTTTTCCGCAATGGAAGCTTTTTCTTACTATAAAACCGCGCAATAGGCGGGCAAAAAAAAACGCGCCCGTTTGCGGCGGGCGCGTTCGAAAAGTTCGGGATTAGAGGTCGCCCCTGTTTTTCTGCACCAAGTAGCTGACGATAGCCTTTTGGACGTGGAGGCGGTTTTCCGCCTGGTCGAAAATCACGCTGCGTTTGCCGCGCAGGACGCCCTCGGAGACTTCCTCGCCGGAGTGCGCGGGCAGGCAGTGCATGAAAACGGAGTCGTCCGCCGCCATGCCGAACAGCTTTTCGTTGACTTGGTACGGCGCGAGCGTTTTGAGGCGTTCCGCCTTTTCGTCCTCCTTGCCCATGCTGACCCAAACGTCGGTGTAGATGACGTTCGCACCCTTTGCGGCGTCGGCGGGGTCGCTTGTAAAGCGGTAGTTTTTGGGCAGTTTTGCGTCATCGAAAAGCTTGTCGAGCACGGGTTCGGGCGCGAATTCCTCCGGACCGCAGAGCACGACCTCGACGCCGAACATGCTTCCCGCCAATGCGAGCGAGTACGCCATGTTGCACGCGGTGTCGCCGAAGAACGCGAACTTTTTGCCTTTGAGGGACTCGACGCTCGGTTCGCCCTTGCTGAAAACTTCCATCATCGTGAACATGTCGGTGTAGCTCTGGCAGGGGTGGAGCAGGTCGGTAAGCGCGTTGACGACGGGCAGGCCCGAATTTTCGGCGAACTTTTCGACAATCTCCTGCTCGAATGTCCTGATTACAAGTCCGTGCAGGAATCTCCCCATGATGTGGGCGGTGTCCTCGACAGTCTCGCCGCGCGAGAGTTGGAGGTCGTTTGCGTTCATCATCATGGGGTGTCCGCCAAGCTCGTAGACGCCAGCCTCGAACGAAAGGCGCGTGCGCGTGCTCTTTTTGAAGAAAATCAGCCCCCAGCTCTGCCCTTTGAGAACGTCGAGACGCCCCGCCGAGCGGAGTTTCTTGTAGCGGTTGGCGAGGGCGAAAACTTCGGTCGCCTCCGCGGGTGTGAAGTCGGTGTCTTTAAGAAATGATCTTACCATTTTAGAGTTCTCCCAATGTTTTGTCGAAAATTTTGAGCGCCTTGTCTATTTCGGACGCCTTTACGTTCAGCGGCGGCAGGAAGCGCAGCGCATTCGCGCCAGCGGGAATGAGAATCAGCCCGTTGCCCCTGAGTTTTTTGCAAATGTCCGCGTTTGTGTAAGGCTCGTTGAAGAGCGCGGCGCGCATAAGCCCCAATCCCCTCGTAAGTTTTACGATTTTCGGATACTTTTTGGCAATTTTCTGCAATCCGTCCGAAAGGCGTTCGCCCATCTTCGCGGCGTTCTCAACGAGTTTCCCCTTTTCGACGACGGAAATGGTCGCCAAAGCCGCCGCGCACGCGAGGGCGTTGCCGCCGAAAGTCGTGCCGTGCGAGCCTGGGGTGAAGATGTTTGCGTAGGGCGCGGAAAGCCAAATCGCGCCGATGGGGAATCCGCCGCCCAAGCCCTTAGCCATCGAGACGCCGTCGGGCTTCACGCCGATTCTCTGCGACGCAAGGAACGCACCGCAACGACCGAAGCCGCACTGCACTTCGTCGAAGAAAAGAAGCGCCTTGTGTTTTTTGCAAAGGGCTTTCAGACCCTTCAAAAACTTCGGCGACGCGGGCGTCACGCCGCTCTCGCCCTGCACGGGCTCTACGATTACCGCGGCGGTGTCGTCGTCAACGACCTTTTCGAACGAAGCCAAATCGTTGAACACGGCGTATTCGAAGCCGCCGAGCATGGGCGCAAAGCCCTTCTGGATTTTCTTCTGGGCGGTCGCGGCGACGCAGCCCATCGTCCTGCCGTGGAAGCCGTCGTAGGCGGTTACGATTTTGCATTTCGCGCCCTCTTTGCCCGACACTTTCCGGCCGTACAGACGCGCCGCCTTGATGAGCGCCTCGTTCGCCTCCGTGCCGCTGTTGCACAGGAAAATCTTGCCCGCGCCGATTTCCGAAACCAGTTTTTCGCAGAGGTCGGCGTTGGGTTTTGTCATGTAGAGGTTGCTGCAATGCGCGAGCGTTTCCGCCTGTTTTGCGATTGCCTTGACCCAGCGCGGGTGGCAGTGCCCTATGCTGTCCACGGCGATTCCCGCGCCGAAGTCGAGGTACTCGTTTCCGTCTTCGTCGTAAAGTTTGCAACCCTTGCCCTTGGCGACGGTGAAGTCGCGGTCGCCGAAAGTGGGCATTGCGTATTTGTAGGTTTTTTCTTTTGTCGTCATGGTTAATCCTGTTTGGAGGACGCAACGATTTCCGTTCCGATTCCCCTATCGGTGAAAATTTCGAGAAGCAGGCTGTGCGGCATGTAGCCGTCCACAAAGTGCACGCGCCTTACGCCCCTGTTGATGGCGTCCACGCCGCTGTCGACTTTCGGCATCATTCCGCCGCCGATTACGCCCGACTTTTTCAGCCCCTCGACCTCGCCCACTTTCAGGTGCGAGATGAGCGTCGAGCGGTCTTTCGGGTCGCGCATGAGGCCGGGGACATCGCAGAGGAACACGAGCCTGCGGGCTTTCAACGCCGCCGCGACCGCCGACGCCGCGACGTCCGCGTTCGTGTTGTACGGGTGCGAGTCCGCGCCGAGCGCGATTGGCGATACCACGGGCGTTCGCCCCTCGGCAATCGCCCCTTCGATAGGCGCGGCGATGACGGAGGAAATTTTTCCGACGTAGCCGATGTCGATTTTTTCGCCGTTTTCGCCCGCCGAAAAGAGCTTTTCGCAGCGGAGAACGTCGTTGCCGCGTATTCCGCGGGCGGAGCAGCCCTGCGATTCGAGCATTTCGACGATTTCGGCGTTGACGCCGTTGTTCAAAACGTCCTCGACAATCGAGACGGTTTTTTCGTCTGTAATGCGCATGCCGTTTTTGAATTCGGGCTGAAGCCCCGCGCTCGACATTGCACGGCTGATTGCCTTGCCGCCGCCGTGAACCACGACGACGTTTATGCCCGCCGCCGCCAGAAACGAAATGTCCTGCGCGACCGACGCGCGAACCTGCGGATTGGGGTCGTCCATAAACGCGCCGCCGTATTTGACGACGAATATCGAACCCTTGAAGCGTCTGATGTACGGCAGGGCCTCAATCAAAATTCCCGCCTTTTTGGAGGCCTCGTCTATGTTAATACTTTCCATTTCAAATTAACCGTTTTTGATGTTGGCAATCGGGCGGTATTATTCGCCCTTATTGAAGTTGACGTAGCCCTCGGTGAGGTCGGCGGCGAGAATGGACTCTTCCGCAGTGCCGAGATTGAGGTTCATGAGAATTGTAAACGTTTTGTTGGAGACGGTTTTCCTCCAAAGCGGCTTGTTTTCGTCTACGGGCTGCCCCTTGCGGAGCACTTCCACGCCGTCGTAGAAGAGGTCGAGCTTGTCGAGAACAAGACCCGTGCGCGCGTATCCAGCGGCGTCGGTAAGGCGTCCCCAGTTGGGGTCGCAGCCGAACCACGACGACTTCACAAGAAGCGAATTGCCGATTGAGCGGCAGATTTTCTCAGCCTGCGCCTCGTCGCGCGCGCCCACAACTTTCACCTCCACGACTTTCGTGATTTTCTCGCCGTCGCCCACGATTTTGCGCGCCAAAACCCTCGACGCCTCGACGACCGCCGCGCGGAACGCCTCTATCGCGTCGGCGTCTTTTTCGGAAATCTCCACGCCGCTTGCGCCGTTGCAAAGGCAGAGCACGGTGTCGTTCGTGCTCATGTCGCCGTCTACGGTAATGCGGTTGAAAGTCTTGTTCGCCGCCGATTTAAGCGTTTCCTTCAAGAGGTTCTGCGAAACCGAAACATCGCTTGCGAGGAACGCGAGCATTGTCGCCATGTTCGGCTCAATCATGCCCGCGCCCTTTGCCATGCCCGCCACGCGGAACTTTTTGCCGCCGACTTCGACGTTGACCAAAACCGTTTTCGGGCGCGTGTCGGAAGTCATGATTGCCGAAGCCGCCGCCGCGCTCGACTCGTCCGACGACGAAAGGATTTCCGACGCCTTTTTGATTCCCCTGCGGAGCTTTTCCATCGGCATGAATTCGCCGATTCTGCCCGTCGAGCAGACGAGAACCTGTTCGGGCTTCGCGCCGAAGATTTCGGCCACGAACGCGCAGGTGTCGGCGGCGTCCTTCATGCCCCTGTCGCCCGTGCACGCGTTGGCGTTGCCGCTGTTTGCGACTATCGCCTTTGCTTTCGTCGAAGCTTCGAGGTGCGCCATGTCGAGCATGACGGGAGCTGCCTTCACGTCGTTTGTGGTGAAAACGCCCGACGCCGTCGCGGGAGTGTCGGAGACGATAAGCGCGACGTCGAGGCGGCTTTCGTCGCCCTTGTTGCGGATGTCGCATGCCGCGCCCGCCACTTTGAAACCGTTTACCGCGCCGAGTCCGGGAACGTCCTCGATTGTTTCGATTTTATAATTCTTATCCATTTTTGTAGAAATTTGAGATTGTTTGTTTTTGAAAAATTAGAGCAGCCCCGCCGTTTCGTCGAAGCCGAAGATGAGGTTCATAATCTGCACCGCCTGACCGCTTGCGCCCTTGACGAGGTTGTCGATAACGCTGCAAATTACGAGGTTTTTAGTGCGCGGGTCGTAGAACGCGGCGATGTCGCAGCGGTTGGTGTTGGCGACAAAAAGCGTGTCGGGATACGAACCGGGTTTGAGGATTTTCACGAAGGGTTTGCCGTCGTAATATTTGTGCCAGATTTCGTAGATTTTCTCAACGCCCTCGTATTTTGCGGGAACGGTGATTGTCGTCGAAATTCCGCGCGTCATGGGCGCGAGGTGCGGGTTGAACTGCACGACGACCTTTTCGCCCGCGGCAATGGAAAGCTCCTCCTCGATTTCGGAGAGGTGTCTGTGTTTCGGGAGTCCGTAGGCTTTTGCGCTCTCGTTGCGCTCGCAGAAAATGTAGCCCAAGTCCGCCTTTTTGCCCGCGCCCGAAACGCCGCTATAACTGTCTATTACGATGTGCTCGCGGCTGACGGCGTTTTCGCGCATGAGCGGAATCAGCGGCGTCAGGATGCTCGTGGGGTAGCAGCCCGCGCAGGCAATGAGCTTGTCTTCGCGCGAGACGGGGAAAAGCTCGGCGATGACGTACTTGCCGAGCTTCAACAGTTCGGGCGCGCGGTGGTCCTCCTTGTAGTACTCTTTGTAGATGTCGAGCGAGTGCAGGCGGAAGTCGGCGGAAAGGTCGATTACGGTCTTGCCAGCCTCGACAAGCGACTTTGCGTATTCGGCGGCGGCTCCGTGCGGAAGCGCGAGAAACCAGACGTCGATGTCCATTTTCGCCTGTTCGGCGGGATCGGACGGAAGAAATTTCATGTCCGCGGGAAGCAGGTGCCTGAGCGAGGGCATGTTGTCGGCAACAAGCGTACCCGCAAGGCTTCGCGACGTAACGCACGCAAGCTCCACCGACGGGTGGCGCGCCAAAATTCTTACAAGTTCAATGCCGGCATAACCCGATGCACCCGTAATTCCAGCTTTGATTTTTCTGTCCATGATGATGAAATTTTTTGTCCCTCCCGCAGGAGGGTTGTTTTGTTTTCGGCGTCCGCAAAACCCGCAAGCCGCGCTTCGCAACAAACGCCAAGCTCCGCTTTCGGCAAAACCCAAGCCCGCCGTTCGCCAAGCCCGCCGTTCGCCAAGCCCAAAGGTAGGCAAAGCCCCGCTTTCGCGCAGAACCCGCGCCCCCGAAGGTAGCCCCGTTTTGCTTGAAGAAGCTCCGCCGCCCAGCCAAGAAGCCCCAGCCGCCACAAAGCGGCAAAGCCCCCGTCCGAAAGCAAGCGGTCGCCCACCCTACGGTAAGCAAGCCGTCCGCGAGTTGCGGTCGCGCCCAAGCCGAAAACCGCGCCAAACGGCGGTTTCCCGAATGCGGGCACTCAGCGAACGCCGAAAGGCGGAAATCCGCCGCCCGACATTCCGCGGGGAATTGCGGTGTCGCAAAACGCCGCAAATGCGCGTGAAGCCGCGCGGAGCTTGCCGAGAGTTTCGAGCCGAACGTCCGCGCCCCGCGGGTCAAAACCGCGGCGCAAAACGGCTGTCCGACAGCGCGGCGCAATTGAATGAGAAAGAATGAAAGTACAAAAGCCCCACCGCTTGCGCGGAAGGGCTTCGAGTAAAAAGGAATCTCTTGCGAATTAACGCTTTGAGAACTGGAAGCGTTTGCGCGCGCCGGGCTGACCGGACTTCTTACGTTCCTTGGCACGCGGGTCTCGCGTGATGAGTCCGTTCTGTTTGAGAACGGGGCGGAGCGATTCGTCCATCTTTTGGAGCGCTCTCGCGAGAGCGTGGCTGATTGCGCCCGCCTGACCGACGGGGCCGCCGCCCTTTACGTTGATATCGGCGTCAACCGAGTTGCGCGTCGCAGTGCAAACGAGCGGACGGAGAGCCAACATCGAGAGCTGGTCTGTGTAGCAGTATTCTTCGAGGGGCTTGTCGTTGACGGTAAGCTTGCCCGAGCCTTTTGCGAGGCGGGCGCGTGCTACCGACGTTTTGCGACGTCCGACGGAAACAAAAATTTCGTTTTCGCTCATGTCGATAATTAGAAGTTGAAGGGTTTGGGTTGCTGAGCGGCGTGCGGATGTTCCGCGCCCGCGTAGACGTGCAGCTTCGTGAAGATGTCTCTTGCGAGCTTGTTCTTGGGAAGCATGCCCTTGACCGCAGCCTCGATGAGATATTCGGGTCTGCGCGCACGGAAGTCGGAAAGCTTGACGTATTTTTCGCCGCCGACGTATCCGGAGTAGAACATATATTCCTTGTTCTCTTCTTTCTTGCCCGTGACTTTGACTTTTTCGGCGTTGATTACAACGACATGGTCGCCACAGTCGACATTGGGCGTATAAATGGGTTTATTGCGGCCGCGCAATACGTTCGCAATCTTAACGGCAAGACGCCCCAGTACTTGGTCGGTGGCATCGACTACGTACCATTGCTT
>JAJXPD010000044.1:0-5039 GCA_021641325.1 Opitutales bacterium | reverse complement strand
ATGTGCCACTTCATTCAGTGTAACCTTTGTAAGCTTCTGCTCCTCTTTCTTTGCTATTGTCGTATTCATTTTTAAAGAAAAGTATGGAATCTACGCATATGTGGAAATTCGTCAAGAATTTTTTTTCATTTTATTTTTCCGATTTTTCCCGCCCTCCGATTCCGCAGTCTTGCCCAGTTTTTGCGCTATTATAGACACTATTATAAGCTGGTAGGCGTGGTAGAGCATGGTCGGCAGCAGCACAACGCCGATTACCGCGGGGTTGTCGAAGAGCACCTTGCCCATAACAGAGCCGTGCACGAGCGACTTTTTCGAACCGCAGAACACCGCCGTAATCGTGTCCTCGCGGTTGAAGCGCAGAAGCTTGCACACGCCCCAGACTACCGCCATTGCGAACACGAACAGCGCGACCATCGCAAGCGACAGCACGACGAGGTCGGACATAGGAAAGCCCGCGAACATGTCCTTTGCGTAGGAATCGCAAAACGACGTGTACACTATTAAGAGAATCGTGAGCTGGTCGAAATTGCGCAGAGCCTTTTTGTGCGCCGCCGCAATGTGCCCGAACTTCGGGTTGAGCGCAAAGCCCGCAACCACGGGCACTATCACCTGAAAGACGAGTTTGAGTACAACGTCGCCCAGTCCGCGCGAGCCGTCCACGCCCTCCAAGAAAATGCCCATCAGAAGCGGGGTGAAAAACACGCCCAAGAGGCTCGAAATGCTCGCGTTGAAAATCGCAGCGGGAATGTTGCCGCCCGCAATCGACACCATCACGACGCTCGACGACACCGTGGACGGCAGCGAGGCAAGAAAGAACGTGCCGAGCCACAGCCAGTGCAAGTCGCCCTGCGCGTCGAACGCGCCGAAAAGCCACATCGCCCCGAGCACTATCAGCGGGAACAGCACGAATGTTGAAACCTGCACAAGCAGGTGGAGCTTTGCGTTTACAAGCCCCGCCGCGAGCTTCTGCCTGTCGAGTTTCAGCCCGTAGAAAAAGAAGATGCCCGCAACGCCCCATGTCGCGGCGTCGCCAAGCGTGATTCCGCAAAATTCGGCAATCCCCACCGACGGCGCAAGCTTCGCAAGCCCGATTGACGCAAACAGGCAGATGATGAACGGCTCGAGACCTATCCTGCTTAAAAATTTCATAAGCAGACCAAAGTGGCGCGACTTCGCCGATAATCAACCTTTTTCGAACCGCAAAAAATGCCCGCTCCCGCCCCGCCCTACTTTTTTATATTCTTCACCAACTGTTCGTAGGGCATGTCTGCATATCCGAGCTTCCGATAGAGCGCGGCGGCTCGCGTATTGCTCTTTTCGTATTCCAGACGGATTCTTGCGACATTCGGCAGGCTTTCCATGTAGGCGATAAACTCGCGGCCCAATCCGCGCGAGCGGTATTCTGGCAGGACGAATAGCTCTTCGAGCCAAAGCTGTATGCCGCCCGCCTCCTGCGAATACATTTTGCTTGCAAGCCCGTAGCCCGCGGGTCTGCCGTCGCATTCGAGCATTGCGCCCGCAAGCCGATCGTCGGAGGAAACCATCTCCTCGAACGCCGCCGCGCGATAGCTTTCGGGAATCGGCGCGTGCACTGCGGGCGAATCATAGAACATCCGCGAAAATTCAAGATATATTTTCCTGTCGGCTTCCGTAATTTTTCTAATCATGCCCGCAATGTCGCCGATTTACGCCCGCGCTTCAACAAAAAAATTGACAACAACCGCGCCGAAACTTTCAATCGCCGAATGAAACGCATTTCCGCCGCCGCGCTCCTGTTTATTGCGCTCGCCTTTGCCTCGGCAAAGGAAATCGCCGTGCTTACAATCGGCAACAGCTTTGCGCAGAGCGCATTCGTCTACCTGCCGTCCGTCGTTAAATCCGCGCCCGGCTGCTCGCTGCATTTGGAGGGCGCAAACCACGGCGGCTGCTCGCTCTCTCGCCACTGGCGTTATATTTCGGAAGAGGAAAAAGACCCGTCGGTTAGGCACTATCGCAACGGAAAATCCACATTGCGGCAGATTTTGCAAAGCCGCAAGTGGGATATCATAACGATACAACAGGCAAGCCACGAAAGCTGGCGTCCCGAAACGTATTTTCCCTGCGCCGAAAAGCTGCGCGACTATATAAAGAAGTGCGCGCCGACCGCCGAAATCTGCATTCAGCAAACTTGGTCGTACCGCTCCGACGACCCCCGCATTTCGAAAGACGGCAAATGGAATATCGACCAGTCCGAAATGTTCGCGCGCGCCGAAAAGAACTACGCCGACGCCGCAAAAAAGCTCGGCTTGCGCGTCATTCCGACGGGCAAAGCCGTGCAAAATTACCGCTCGCAGGAAACGCGCCCCTTCGAGCCGCGCGACTTTTCAAACTACCGATACCCCGACCTTCCCCCGCAATCGGGCGACGTCGTGGGCAGAACATTCTGGCGCAAGCAAAAGGACGGCGAAATGCGCATAGCCCGCGACACAATCCACCTCAACGACAGCGGCAACTACTTGCAGGCATGCGTGTGGTTCGGATTCCTTTTCGACAAAAATCCCGAGGAAATTTCGTTCGTGCCCGACACGATAGGCAATTCCCAAGCCGCAAAACTGCGCTCCATTGCCGCGCGTACGCTGGCGGAATTCAGGCAGCCCAAAGACGCGCGGTAGCAGCCAGATGCGGCTGAATCGGCACCGCGCCCGCAAAAAAAAAGGTTGCATACGCCCGCGCAAGCTACGATGTTTTGCGGCGGTTATTTTTTTTCGAAGTGAACGATATTTCAACATTGTCTATGCTCGCGGCAATTTTCCCGATTTACGCCATGATAGGCGCGGGGTGGTTCGCGAGAAAAGTCGCGTGGATTAAGCCGGAAGCCGACGCAAGCCGCGTAAAAATCGCGTGAGAGCTTACGCTGTCGTGCTTCATTCTGTCGAACCTGCTCGACAACAAAAAGCTCGAAAGCGTCGGATTTTCGCTCGCGACAATCTCGGCGGGCGCGGGCGGACTCGCGGCGTCGCTGCTGATTTCGTGGCTCGTCGGGAAGCTCATCGGGCTGAAAGTCGGCGACGGCCTCCGCACCTTTTCGGTTACCACCGCGACGCAAAACTACGGCTTCTTCATAATCGCGCTCGTTGCGATTCTCTGGAACGGCGGCGGCGAAATAACCGGCGTGCTCATAACCCACAACGTCGGCTGCGACCTCGTGTTCTGGTCGGTCGGCTACCTGCTGCTCTCAAACGCAAAGCGCGTGAGTTTCGACTTCCTCATGCGCGGCCCCGTGTGGTCGGTCTTCATCGGGCTTTCGCTTGTGTGGAGCGGCGCGGCGGAGTATGTCCCCGAATTTTTCAAGACATTTCTGAAATTTGCGGGCGCGGCGGCAATTCCTCTGAACCTCATGATTTTCGGCGCGCTCATGTGCGACATGCTTGGGCGAGACAAAATTCCGTGGAAAATCGTAATCTCGGCGTCGCTCGTGCGCATGGGGCTGCTGCCCGCGCTCTTCATTTTCGCCGCATGGGCGTTGCCCGTCGACGGAGTTCTCAAAACGATTCTCGTGCTCATGGCGCTTTCGCCGTCGGGAATCATGCCGGCGGTCTTGGCAAAATCCTTCGGCGGCTACCCGAAAATCGCGGTGCAGATTGTGCTAGCAACGTCGATTATCGCGGTATTTACGCTGCCGCTCTACCTCGCATTCGGAATGTCCGTAATCAAATAGCGCAACGCCGCAAGGCTTGCGGGGTATGCGGCGAATGCGCATTTGCGCGGCAATGCCGGACAGTGCGCGAAAATATGCAACGTGAGCTTGCGTAAGGCGGGCGTTTTCAAGCGGGCATTTCGAACTATTCGGCGGCGGCGTAGAATGCGTAAACGCCGAATCTCCTCCGCGCGGCGGCGTTGCTTGCATTATAGTTTTTGCCGCTAATTCGCGCTGTTAACAGGAAAACGCAAGTTCTGGATTTCGCTTCCACGCAGGCGTATGAACGGCGTTTTTCTTAGCGGAAGTCGGTTTTACGGCGTACGCATTCCGTTCCGCGTCCGCGCGCATTCGGCGTTCATTCCCCATTCTGCCGACGTTTTGCGAGGCGCGAAAAAAATTTTTAGAAAAAATAAAAAAAAGACTTGCATTCGGGTTAATAACGGTATTACAGTACCGCCATTATCTTTAACAAGTAAACAGCAAACAAAGATTGGAAGGAAAAAATATGAAACAAGTAGTATGCCCGATATGCGGTTATGTGATGGACGCAAACAACGTTCCCGAATTCTGCCCGCAGTGCAAAGCCCCCAAGGCTAAGTTCGAAGTCCGCGAAGTCTCCGACGCCCCCGTTTGGGCTGACGAGCACAGGGTCGGAATCGCGAAGGGTCTCGACACCGAAGTTGTCGAGGGTCTCCGCGCAAACTTCATGGGCGAATGCACCGAAGTCGGAATGTACCTTGCCATGAGCCGTCAGGCGGACAGAGAGGGATACCCGGAAGTCGCCGAAGCCTACAAGCGCATAGCAATCGAAGAGGCTGAGCACGCCGCGAAATTCGCCGAACTGCTCGGCGAAGTGGTCGACGCCGACACCGCCAAGAACCTCAAAGTGCGCATCGAAGCCGAACACGGCGCGACCGAAGGCAAGCTCAAACTCGCAAAACGCGCCAAGGAGCTCGGCTACGACGCTATCCACGATACCGTCCACGAAATGTGCAAAGACGAAGCCCGCCACGGCTCCGCATTCTTAGGCCTCTACAAACGCTACTTCGCAGGCTAGGCGCGAGCCGCGCCACTCGTCGGAGCTTCGCTCCTCATGGTGCTTACACGGCGCGGCTATAACCGCGCCTTTTCTGTATCAGTCCGTATTGCCTGCGGCAATTACTGATATTTGGGATTTTTGTACGTCAGAAAGAAACGAATAAAAATAGACGCGCTTTGCGCAAAAAAAGAAAGAGCGGTAATCCCACAACATGGAATTTCCGCTTTTTTGTAAACCCAACTTTTATCCCAGCGCAACTTAAAATCTTCGCTCATCGTCAAAGATAGTGGGATGAGGGTAGAAGAAGTAGAAAAAAAGGGA
>JAJXPD010000043.1 GCA_021641325.1 Opitutales bacterium | reverse complement strand
GTTGGAGTTTTCGCGGGCGGTATCGCGCGATTCGGAGGGGTGGGGCGACGGCAAAATAATCTTGTGTTTTCGGCGGGGATATATTTTATTCCAATTAGCTTATTCTACATCAGACAAGTAAATACACCAAGGACAATATATGATAGGAAAAATAGCACTTGCCGCAGTTCTCGCGCCGACCGCGCTTTTCGCGCACTGGTCCAACACAACGGGCGGAAACGGCGACAGCGTCGACAAGGGAAAATACGCGTGCGCCCTCATTTCTAACGGCAGCATTTCCACGCAAATCGACAATCTCGGCGTGCAACGCCAAAAGAAATACGTTTCGTTCACGCCGCAAGTCGCATGGGAGGGGCGCCGCTACGGCGCGCCGAAAGACGCGCTGATTTCGCACGGCTACTTCGACACCGCCTTTTCGGTGGACGGCAAGGTTCAGGACAAACCCGTGAAGTGGTCGCAGACGCTCGACAACAAGTCGGCGTTCTCCGAAAACACCGTGGAATATCCCGACGCCACAGTAAAGACCGTAGCGTTCGTTCCGGCGGGGCACGACATGCTCGTGGTAAAAAAAGTCATCACCCCCAAGAAAGAGGGCGCGGTGAAGTTCGACTTCATCTACAAGTTCGCGCCGCAGACGCGTTTCAAGGAGCGCGAACGCGTATCGACTGTAAACAAAATCATAGAGCCGAACCGCGCGACTTTCGAATACGTGGCAATCGGCATGAAGGCGTACAAGGGCATGATTTCGATTATGTCCGACTTTCCGTCCGCACCGAGCTTCCCCGACGGCGACACCGCCGTTCTTGCGTCGGAGGCAAAGGCGTCGCCCGCAAGCCCGATTGAAATCAACTATTTCGTCTCGTTCAACGACAACTACGGAAAGCCCGACTACAAAGCCGCCGACTCCGCCGCAAAGGCGTTCGTGCTCGCAAACGGCTACGACAAAATTTTCGCCGAGCACAAAAACGCGTGGGCGAAATACTGGCAGGGCTCGCATATCAACATTCCCGACAAGGAAATCGAAAAGACATACTACACGGGTCTGTACCACCAGCGTTGCAACTCCACAAAGTGGTCTTTGCCCGTGGGCGTGTTTGCCGGCTCGCACTGGGACGGCAGATTCTTCGGCTGGGACGAGGCTTTCAACTCGATGGCGTTTGCAACAAGCGGCAAGTTCGAGCACTCGCGCAAGGTTTCCGACTTCCGCACAAGCCGCATCTGGAAGGCGACTTATTGGGTGAACAAAGACGGCAAAAAACGCAGCAGCGGCGCACGCTTCGTATGGGAATCGACGGAGGAGGGCGACGAAGCCGCGCCGTTCGGCTTTTGGATGGAACACATCTTCCACATGTCGAACATGGTCATGGCGACGTGGGGGCACTACCTCTATTCAAACGACGTGGACTTCCTCAAAAAGAACTACGAACTCATGGTTGAATCGTGCCTCTACTACGTCAAGAACCGCCTTTACAACATCGACGGCAAGCTCAAAGTGGGCTACTGCACCGACCTCGAAAGAATGGGCGAGGCAAAGCTCAACCCCTTCATGACCTCCTGCGGAATCATCTATTCGCTCGAAAAAACCGCCCAAGCCGCCGACATATTGGGCGTAGACAAAGACCTCGCAAAGCAGTTCCGCGAGACCGCCGCAAAGCTCAGGCAGTCGCTCCCCCACGACGGCGAAAAATACGTTCCCTACGAAGGCAGCAAAGACTATTCAATCGGCAGCGTCGGCGGATTCTATCCGTATTCCGTTCTCGACCCCAACAACCAGCTCGCAAAAAAAGCCGTCTACGACTTCCACAAGAATATCAACAAGGGCGGCAACATGTATGAAATGGGCAAGGGCGTCAACGCGTGGTACGCGGGCTGGATGTCGTCGGCTCTCGTGAACTTCAACGACAGGGAAAATCCCGCCCAGCTGCTCGCGGGCGCGGCAAAGGAAGTCGGCTCGTTCTACGACACCTACGAAATCAACGAGCCCGCCAACAAAGTCCAGAAGTGCCCGTGGTTCTCGACGGGTTCGGGCAACTTCGTCTACGCGCTCAACCAGATGCTCGCGCGCTGCACGGAGGACGGCAAAATCTACGTCTGCACCTCCGTTCCCGATTCGTGGAACGACATCGACTTCAACCTGCCGTGCTACGGCGGACTTTGGCTGAAAGCCGACATCAAGGACGGACGCCTCGCTTCCGCCGAGCTGTACGCCCGGGGCAAGGGCAAGAACGGGGCGGAACGCACGGTCGTGATTCCCTCGCGCTTTGTGGATACTTCGCGCATTCTTGCCAAATGGGTCAAAAACGGCGACTTTATCGAAATCAAAGCCGAATCGGGCAAAAAGTTCTACAAATAGTCTCCGTTTCGGAGCGCAAAAAGGCGGATTTAAATCCGCCTTTTTTTGCGCCTGCGCTCCGCGCCTACAATCGCGCGACGAATCCGAATGTTTCGCGGAGAGCCGCCGCGTATGCCCTGCCGTGGCATTCCGATATGTACATATGCGCGGCGTTCGCAATTTCGACATGCCGCGCTTTCGAAAGCTTCTTTGCAAGCTCTCGGCACTGGTCGCGCAGAATGTCGCAGCCCGACGAAACCAGAAGCGTCGGCGGAAGCTCCGCAGTCCTGTCGTAGAGCAGCGGCGACGCGTATTGAGAGAGCCGCTGTTCGGGCTTCGGCAGGTACGCGAGCGTGAACGATTCCATCAACTCGGCGTCGAGCGCGAATCCGCTTCCGTATTTCCGCCAAGACTCGCAGTTTTGCGGCTCAAACACGCTTGCCACGGGGTAGTATAAAATGAGTCCGTCGGCTTGTTTTTGCGATTTTTCTGCAAGTTTTATCGAAACCGCAAGCGCGAGGTTTCCGCCGGAGCTGTCGCCCGCAAGCGCGAATTTTCCGCTCGAAATCCCCAGCTTTTTCGCGTTTTCGCGGACGTATTCGAACGCCTCGAAGCACGCGCGGGGCTGTTCGGGGAATCGGCGTTCTGGCGCGAGCGGGTAGTCTACCGACACCACGGCGCAGTTCGCTCCCGCGGCGAAATCGTTGCAGAATTTCGACTGCGCCCGTCCGAGCGTCCAGCCGCCGCCGTGGAAATACACCGCGCATTTGCGGCAGTTTTTCGGCGCGTAGACGAATGCCGAAAGCTTGCCGCAACTTGTGGGGATTTCCGTTTTGCGTATTTCTATGTTCAGGTCGGGCGTGAACGGTTCGGCGGGCATTGCGCGTGCGCAGCGCAGAAATTTTGGCTTTCCGCCGATTGCGTCGGCTATCGCGTTGCGGAGGATTTCCGTTCGGCGTTGCGTGAATTTTTTTACGAATTTCGCGGTTTCCGACTTCGGAACGGAAGTGTCGATGAGTGGCGTAAAATATTTTTTTTGCATTTTCTGTCGGCGAAAAATTCGGGCGGGGAATTGCGGTTTGCCTGCGCCGCTTGCCGCCGCCCGCGTTTTTATTCATACAAAAAAGCGGAGGGCGCAAAGCCCTCCGCCTTTTGCGGAATGCGTTTTTTATTCTTCCGTCAGCTGGGTATCCGCGCCGTCGGGAGCGTCGTCGGAGGCGTTTGAGGAAGCCTCCGCGCCCGCGTCGCCGTCCTTGATGTCCACAATTCGGCAGATGCCTATGAGCTTGTCGCCCTCCGCGAGGTTGATAAGCCTTACGCCCTGCGTCGTGCGCCCGATTACGCGAATGTCCTTTACGGGCGAGCGAACCGCCTGTCCCGCGTGGGTGAACATCATGATTTCGTCGTCTTCGCGAACCGAAAGCGCGCCAGCGACGCCGTGTGTTTTGATTGCGATTACGCCCGAACCGCCGCGGTTTTGCAGCCTGTATTCGTCGTAGTTCGAACGCTTGCCCTGACCCATTTCGCCCGCGATGAGCAGCGTGGCGTCGGGGTCTACAACGACAATCGCCTTCACGCAGTCGTTTTCCTTTTTGAGGCTTACGCCGCGCACGCCGCGCGTGTCGCGACCCTGCGCGCGCAGGTCGGCTTCGTTGAACCTAATCGACATGCCCGCGTATGTAATCAGGACTATGTTGGAGTCCTGCTCTGTGAGCACAACGCCGATGAGGTCGTCGCCGTCGTCGAGGTTGATTCCCTTGATGCCTCCCTTGCGGCAGTTTTTGTACTCGGAGAGCATTGTCTTTTTGACGACGCCGTTTTTGGTAGCCATCACGAGGGCGTGTTTGTCGTCGTCGAGGCTCTTTACGCAAATCATTGCGGCTACTTTTTCGTCGCTTTTGAGGTCGAGCACGTTCTTGATTGAGCGGCCCTTCGAGACGCGCGAGCCTTCGGGAATTTCGTAGACCTTTTCGACGTACACGCGGCCGTTGTTCATGAAGAACATGATGTAGTCGTGCGTGGAGGCGGTGAAGATGTGTTCGATGAAGTCTTCGTCGTACTGTCCGCTGCCGATTACGCCCTTGCCGCCGCGTTTCTGCGAGCGGTACGCGCTTACGCCAGTGCGCTTGATGAAGCCGTTGTGCGAGACGCTGATTATGCAGCCCTCGTTCGCGATGACGTCTTCCATGCGGAATTCGCCCTCGGCGGCTATCAGTTGCGTGCGGCGCGGCGACGCATATTTTGCGCGCATTTCCATCAGCTCCTTTTTGATGACGGAAAGCAGTTTCTTTTCGCTTTCGAGAATCGAGCGGTACTCTTCGATGAGCCTCATCAGCTCCATGTATTCCTGCTCGATTTTCTCGCGTTCTAGACCCGTCAGCTGGTGGAGTCGGAGGTCGAGAATCGCGTTTGCCTGACGTTCCGAAAGCGGGTATTTTGCCATCAAAGCGGTTTTCGCCTCGTCCCTGTCTTTCGACGCCCTGATGATTTTGATGAAGTCGTCGAGGTTGTTGAGGGCGATTTTATAGCCCTCCAAGATGTGCGCCCTGTCTTCGGCCTTGCGCAGCAGAAACTGCGTTCTGCGGTAGACGACCTCGCGGCGGTGCTCGATGTAGCATTCGAGCATTTCCTTCATATTCATCTGCTTCGGCTTGCGCTTGTCGATAGCAAGCATTATCACGCCGAACGACGATTCAAGTTGCGTGTGTTTGAAGAGCTTGTTGAGCACAACCCGCGGGGCTTCGCCGCGTTTAAGCTCTATCACAACGCGCGTGTTTTCGTCGGACTCGTTGCGGATATCGCTTACCTCTGTGAGCACTTTTTCCGACACGAGTTCCGCGATGTTTTCAACCAGCGAGTTGCGGTTTACGTTGTACGGAATTTCCGTGATTACAATCTGCTCCTTGCCGTTTTTCAGCTCTTCGACCGTCGCCACGCCGCGCACTTTCACGATTCCGCGACCCGTGCGCATGTAGTTTTCGATTCCAGATTTTCCCACGATTACGCCGCCCGTCGGGAAGTCTGGGCCTTTGATTACGTTCATCAGCTCCGCGAGCGGAACTGCGGGGTTGTCGATGAGCATGCAGATTCCGTCTATAAGCTCCTCCAAATTGTGCGGGGGAATGTTCGTCGTCATGCCGACCGCGATGCCCGTCGAGCCGTTCATCAGGAGTGTCGGCAGGGCGGAGGGGAGAACCGTGGGTTCGGAAATCGTCTCCTTGTAGTTGGGCATGAAGTCCACGGTGTCGCTGTCGATGTCGGCGAGCAGGTCTTCCGAGATTTCGGCGAGTTTACATTCGGTGTATCGGTAAGCCGCGGGAGAGTCGCCCTCAATCGAGCCGAAGTTGCCCTGCGGAATCACCAGCGGATAGCGCATAACCCAGTCCTGCGCGAGGCGCGTGAGGGTGTCGTATACGGACGAGTCGCCGTGCGGGTGGTAGTTTTTCAGCACTTCGCCGACGACGCCCGCGCATTTGTCGAACGCGCGGTTGTGGAGCAGCCCTTCGCGGAGCATTGCGTAGAGCACGCGCCTTTGCACGGGTTTGAGGCCGTCGCGGGCGTCGGGCAGGGCGCGGGAGATGATGACCGACATCGAGTAGTCGATGTACGCGCTCTGCATTATCTGCGTAATGCTCGATTCTATTATTTTTTCATTTTCGGTATACATTTTAAATTCCTTCGGTTAGATGTCGAGGTAGGACGCGTTGAGCGCGTTGTCTTCGATGAACGCGCGCCTAATCGGAACGTCCTCGCCCATGAGCATTGAGAACGTTGCGTCCGCCGCAGCGGCGTCTTCAATTGTGACTTTCAGGAACGAGCGTTTTGCGGGGTCCATCGTGGTTTCGAAGAGCTGTTTTGCGTTCATTTCGCCAAGCCCTTTGTAGCGTTGGATTGACATGCCCGTTTTGCCGAATTCGCGTATTTTCGCCACCAGTTCGAGTATCGAGAAAATCTTTACCGACTTCGCCTTGCCCGATTCGCCCTTTTCGGCAATCACGTAGCGCGGCTCTTCCGACGGCCTGAACGACTCCTCCGCAAGTCCCGATTTTGCGACCTCCGCGAGCATTTTTTCAAGCGGCGCAGATTCGTAGATTTCGTAGACGTTGATTCTCTGCTGGACTTTCACGCCGAGTTCGTTCACGACTTCGCGCACCGTGTTGCCCTCGAAAATGTCTTCGGGGTTGCCGTATTCGATGTAGAACGACGAGCGTTCGTCGTCGGAGAACAGATATTTAAATTCCTCCTTGTTGCCCGTGCGGATTCTTGCGATGTACTTGGGCAGCTTGCCGTCGCGGTTGGTGTCGAGGTATGTCGCCAAGTCGCAGCCGTAGCGGGTGATTCCGTGCCCGAGCGTTTCGATTCTCGCGAACGCCTCCACGAGCTTGTCGAGCTTCGTTTCGGGGAATTCAAAGTTGTCGGAAAGCCTTGTGAGGGTTACGTCGGCCGAGCCGAGGTTGAGCAGAATTTTGTTAAGCTCGGCGTCGTTCATGACGTACGTTTCCTTCTTCTTCCTCTTGATTTTATAGAGCGGCGGCTGGGCAATGTAGACGTAGCCGTTTTCGATAAGCCCGCGCATCTGGCGAAAGAAGAACGTAAGCAGCAGCGTGCGAATGTGCGAGCCGTCGACGTCGGCGTCGGTCATGATTACCACCTTGTGGTAGCGAGCCTTAGAGGCGTCGAACGCGCCTTCGCCCGATTCGCCGATGCCCGTGCCGCACGCTGTGATGATTGTGCGCACTTCCTGATTGTTCAGAACCTTGTCGAGCCTCGCCTTTTCGGTGTTGATGATTTTGCCGCGAATGGGGAGAATTGCCTGATATTTTCTGTCGCGCCCCATCTTCGCCGAACCGCCTGCCGAGTCGCCCTCGACGATGTAGAGTTCGCAGAGAGCGGGGTCTTTTTCGGAGCAGTCGGCGAGTTTGCCGGGGAGTCCGCCGCCCGACATTACGGTTTTGCGGACGGTTTCGCGCGCCTTTCTTGCGGCGTCCCTCGCGCGGGCGGCCATCACGCATTTGTCGATGATTTTCTTCGCCGTGGACGGGTCTGTCTCGAAAGCGTATTTGAGCTTTTCGCCGACGATTTTCTGGACTATGCCGTCAACTTCGCCGTTCGAAAGCTTTGTCTTTGTCTGCCCCTCGAAGCGAGGTTCGGGAACTTTCACCGAAATCACCGCCGTCAGACCCTCGCGGCAGTCGTCGCCCGAAATGGACGGGTCTTTGTCTTTGAGCAGGTTGTTTGCCTTTGCGTAGTTGTTTACCACGCGCGTGAGAGCCGTGCGGAAACCGCTCAGGTGCGTGCCGCCCTCGACGTTGAAAATGGAGTTCGCGTAGGCGTAGACCTGTTCGGTGTACGAGTCGTTGTATTGGAGCGCGATGTCAACGACGATGTTTGAGTCGCTCCCTTCCGCAGCGGGCGCGGAGCCGCCGAAAGCTATTACTTTCGGGTGCACCGTCGTCTTGTTGCGGTTGAGGAATTCGACATATTCCGCGATGCCGTTGCTGAATTTGAATTCGTCGGAGTGGTTTGTGCGTTCGTCGCTGAGCGAAATCGTGATTCCGGGGTTGAGGAACGCCAGTTCGCGCAGACGCTTGGAGAGGATTTCGTACTTGAATTCGCGCGTGAGCGTGAAAATTTCGGGGTCGGGCAAAAACGTGATTTTCGTGCCCGTCGATTTCGTGTTGCCGATTACCGTCATCGGCGTGATTGTCTTGCCGCGCGAAAATTCCATTTTGTAGATTTTGCCGTCCTTGCGGACTTCCACTTCGAAGTGTTCGCTGACCGCGTTTACGCATTTCGCGCCGACGCCGTGCAGCCCGCCAGACACTTGGTACGCGCCCTTGCCGAACTTGCCGCCCGCGTGGAGGTTTGTCATCACGAGTTCGAGGGCGGGGATTTTGTATTTCGGATGTATGTCCACGGGAATGCCGCGTCCGTTGTCTTCAATAGAGCACGAGCCGTCGGAGTGCACAGCAACCTTGATTTGCGTGCAGTAGCCCGCGAGGGCTTCGTCTATGGAGTTGTCGACGATTTCGAATACGCAGTGGTGGAGTCCGCGTTCGTTTGTGTCGCCGATATACATGTCGGGGCGTTTTCTTACGCCCTCCAAGCCTTCGAGCTTTTGGATTTTCGACGCATCGTACCTGTCGTTTTGTTTGATGTCTTCTGGCATATTTTGATGTATTTTATTGTGTTTAAATTGGAAATTCGCGCCGCGTTTTCCGTGTCCGAAAAGCGGAACGCGCCGCGGTTTTTGCGGCGTTGCGGAAAGTGCCGCCGTGCCCCGAAAAAACAGGCACAGCCCACCTTTGTCCGAATCCGTATTTAATATATAAGAGGGGGCGCGGCATGCAATACTTTTAATCCGAAATATGCAAAAAAAACGCCGGTTTTTCTTCGCGAAAATCGGCGTTTTAAAACGGACGGCGAATGCGTTTTTTGTCTGGTTCGCGCAACCGCCTTTTTTGGGAAAAGAGGGGGGGCTTATTTTGCGGGCGGTTCGGTCCACTTGCCCTCCGCCTTGATGAATGCTATCAGGCGTTCGATTGACTCCTCCTGCGGAATGTTTACCTCTATGCACTTGCGGCCTTTGTAGAGGTTGATTTTCCCCGGAGCGCCGCCGACGTAGCCGAAGTCGGCGTCGGCCATTTCTCCCGGTCCGTTTACTATACAGCCCATGACCGCGATTGTAACGTCTTTGAGGTGCTTTGTCGCCGCCTCGATTTTCGCGACGGCGTCCTGAATGTTGTAGAGCGTTCTGCCGCAGCTTGGGCACGCGATGTATTCCGCCTTCGAGCGGCGGGCGCGCGCGCCCTGCAAAATCGCCAGCGCGTATTCCGCGTTTTTGTCGGGGCAGGGGCAGATTTCGACCGACGCGATGTCGCCTATTCCGTCGGCGAGCAGCGAGCCTATGTAAATCGACGCCTCGTTGAGTTTGGAGAGCTCGTCGGCGGATTTGTTCGCGAGTTTGCTTTCGTCGAATTTGAGCCAGAGCGGATTTTTAAGCGAGTTTTCGCGGAGGGTTGCCGCGAACATTCTCGCCTCGCCGACCGCGTGCCTTGCGTCGGCGGGCGCGGGCGCGATAAACACGAGCTTTGCGTTCCGCGCGGTGTCGGCGAATTTCGCGATGTCGGCGGTCGCGATTTCCGCGGCGACTGTCGCTCCGTCGGACAAGTCGGCGGCGAGTGCTTCGGGCGTTGCGTATTTGCCGATTTTAATTTTTCCGCCGAAGTCCGCCGCTCCGTTTTCGACCGAGAAGTCCGCCTTGACGCTCTTCCCGAACGACGCCACCGCGGGCACTGCCGACGCGCCGATTTTTCCGCCGGCAAGCGACGCCGTTTCGCGGCGGTTGTAGTTGTAGAAGTCTATTCCCTCGTCCTTTTGGGCGACTGCGCGTTCGGCGCGGATTTTCTCGGCGAGTCTCGCCAAGTCTTGCGCAACGGGGATTTCCTGCACGGGGTCTTCGGTCAGCGACACTCGGATTGTGTCGCCCAGCCCGTCGAACAGGAGTCCGCCGATGCCCATCGAGCTTTTGATTCGCGCGTCGATTCCGAAGCCCGCCTCTGTCACTCCGAGGTGGAGCGGGTACGAGAATCCCTCCTCCTTCATGCGTTTTGCCGCAAGCCTGTACGCCTGCGTCATCACGCGCGTGTTGCTTGCCTTGAACGAGAAGAGGAAATTGTGGAAGTTCAAGTCGCGGCAGATTCGCGCGAATTCGAACGCCGCCTCGACCATTCCGTATGGGGTGTCGCCGTATCTGAGGCGGATTCTGTCGGACAGCGAGCCGTGGTTTGTGCCTATTCTAATGGCTCTGCCAAGCTCCTTGCAGCGCAGTACGAGCGGCTCGAATTTTGCGCGTACTTTTTCAAGCTCCGCCTCGTATTCCGCGTCCGTATATTCGGTTTTGCCGTCGATTTTCTTGTCGGTGAAGTTCCCGGGGTTTACCCTGATTTTTTCGACGTGTTCCACAGCCTCCATCGCCGTTTGCGGCAGGAAGTGAATGTCGGCGACAAGCGGGGTGTCGAAGCCCGCCGCGCGGAATTTTTTCGAAATGTCTTTGAGTGCCCGCGCCGCGTCGAGGTTTTGCGCGGTGAGCCTTACGATTTCGCAGCCCGCTTCGGCAAGCTGAATGCACTGCTTCACCGAGGCTTCGACGTCGCATGTTTTTGTGTTCGTCATCGACTGCACGACGATGTGGTTGTTCCCGCCGATTTTCACGTTGCCCACGCTTACTTCGCGCGTGGGCGTGCGGACGCTGTTAAATCTGGATATGCAATAATTTCCCATGTTTAGAATTTTATTTCGTTCAAATAGTATTCGGAATTTTCCCCGCTTTCAAGCTTTGAATCGCCCGACCACCTCATGAATCCGTTGTAGACCACGAACGCCATGAGCGCAAGTAGCATTACCGAGAATCCGCCCTGAACCGCCGCGAAGAACGAGGGCGGCAGGGGTTTGCCGCGCAGTTTTTCGAGCAGGGCGAAGAGTATGTGCCCGCCGTCGAGCACGGGAATGGGCAGCATGTTGAGTATTGCGAGGTTTACGTTGAGAAGCACCGCGAACGACAGCACGAGCGCGAAGTCCGTAAGCGAAAGTTTGTAGATTACGCGCCCGATGTCCACGGGGCCGGCGAGGCTTTTTATGCCGACGTCGCTCTTGGGGTTCACGAGGCTCGACAGCGCGTTGTACGTTCTCGACAGGCTGTCGCCGAACTGTTCGGCGATTGTCGGGTGCGCGGTAATTGTCGAGGGGGCGAGCATGTAGCCTATCATGTTGCGCGTCTGCGGCGGCTCTATTTCCGCCTTTGCCGAAATCGGCATGGAGACGTCGTACATCTGCGGGCCGAGCATGTCGAGGCGCGGGCGCGTTTTTGCGCCGTTGACTGCCGCTTCGAGCCGCGCGAGCGAGTTTATTTCGCGCCCGTCAAGCGCGTAGAGCGTGTCGCCTACCGCGAATTTGTCGAAGACTTCCGCGCCGCGCTTTACCGAAAACACTTTGAGAAGCCCCGTGTCCGACTTCGGGTTTTTCCTGTTCGAAACCATGAAAGAAACCGAGCCTTTTTCGTCGGGAATTTCAAGCGTTGCGAGGCTTTTTGTAAGCTTCACCCTTTGGGGCTTTGCCGAAATTTCCGTTTTCGCGCCGCCGCGCAGAATTTCGAGCTTCACGGTAGCCCCGTCTTTGAGGGAGTCGAGGTATGCGCCGAGTTGCGCGTTCGAGAAAATCCTGCGGCCGTCTATTCCGACAACTTCGTCTCCGACCTTTATTCCCGCCTTTTCCGCGGGCGAGTTCGGCATGATTTTCCCGACCGTCATCGGCGCGGCGGGCGACACCCCTATCATGCGGATTTCGTCGCCCGTGGAGACGTTTGTTTTTATTAGAATTGGATTGATTTTGACATTCAGTATTTTGCCATCGCGCCCGATTTCTAGGCTTGCCGACGGCTTTCCGTCGGCGTCGCGCCCAGAGCCGATTGCCACAAGTTCCACGATTTGCGAGAAGTCGCCTACTTTGCGGCCGTCGATTGAAACGATTTTGTCGCCCTCGCGCAGTCCAGCGAGTTTTGCGGGAGACTCGTGCTTGTTCCCGTCCACGTCGGTAATTTCGTTCGCCACAAAGCCCACCGTTGTGGACTCCATCGCCGCGCTCTGCTTTATTCCCATTACCCAGACTATCGCCGCCAACGCCGCCGCGAACAGCAGGTTGAAAAACGCCCCCGCCGCGCTCACTATGATTTTGTCGGCGCACGACGCCTTGGGGAGTTTTTCGGTTTCGCCGCCTTTGCCGCCTTCGAGCGCGCCCATGTCGGCAAGCTGGGGCAGGGCGACGTATCCGCCGAACGGCAGAAGCGAAATTATGTATTCGCAGCCGTCCCTGCCTTTTGCCGAAAAGAGTTTGGGCCCGAAGCCGATTGAAAAGCGCAGTATTTTCAGCCCGCGCATGCGCGCGGCGAGAAAGTGTCCGAGTTCGTGGACGAAAATCGAACCGCCGAAAAACAGCATCACGAGGGCGAATGCCCAAGTGTTCGAAAAAATGTCGGCAAACTCTCCCATGCTAAACAAGCGATGCTGCCGCTTCGCGCGCCTTTGCCCGCGCTTCGGCGTCCGCGGCGAGAACGTCGCCGAGTTCGGCGGGGTCTATTGCCGCCGTGGATTCGAGCGTCTTTTCAATCACCTGCGGAATTTTTATCCACGGCAGTTTTCCCGCGATGAAATTTTCAACCGCGACTTCGTTCGACGCGTTGAAAACGGTCGTCGCCGTGCCGCCCGCGCGGAGCGCAGCAAACGCGTGTTTGAGGCAGGGGAAGCGGTCGGTGTCTGGCGGGCGGAAGTCTACGACGAACGGCTTTGTGAAGTCGAGCGGCGGGCGCACGAAGTTTCCGCGTTCGGGGTAGAGCAGGCTGTGCGAAATTGCAAACGTCATCGACGGCGGCGACAAGTGCGCAATCACCGAGCCGTCCACGAACTGCACCATCGAGTGCGCAAGGCTGTCCTTTTGGACGACCACCTGAATTTGGTCGGGCGAGACGCCGAAGAGCCACTTCGCCTCGATAACCTCCAAGCCCTTGTTAGCGAGCGTTGACGAGTCTATCGTAACTTTCGGGCCCATTTTCCAGTTGGGGTGTTTGAGCGCCTGTTCGGGAGTGATTGTGAGCATTTGCTCGCGCGTGTAGTCGCGGAACATGCCTCCCGACGCGGTGATGAGCAGCTTAGCGATGTCGCGCTTGCGCTCGCCGTTTATGCACTGGAAAATTGCGTTGTGTTCGGAGTCGAGCGGCAGCATTTGCACGCCCTTGCGCTCCGCGCCGCCCATCACGAATTTGCCCGCCATCACGAGCAGCTCCTTGTTTGCGAGCGCGATGTCCTTGCCCGCCTCTATTGCCGCGAGCGTGGGTTTGAGGGCGGTAGTGCCGACCACCGCCGCGACCGTCGTGTCGGCTTCCGAAAGGGTCGCGATTTCCGTAAGCCCCCCGATTCCGCCGTAGAGCTTGCGCCCCTTGAACAGCCCCGATTCCCGCGCTTCGGCGAGAGCCGCGTCGTCGAAAATTCCGACGTGCTTTACGTCGAACTCGTCGGCGATTTTCGCGAGTTTGCGGAAGTTCTTTTTGCCCGCGATTCCCACCACGTTGAGCCTGTCGCGGTTGCCCCTTACGACTTCGAGCGTGTTGTCTCCGATTGAGCCGGTCGCGCCGAGTATTGCCAAATTTTTTGCTTTCATTGTGCCTGTTATAAAATGATTGCCAAAATCAAAACGCCGAAAGGCGCGGAGAGCAGAAGCGAGTCCGCAAGGTCGAGCGCGCCTCCGATTCCCGGAATGAATTTGCCCGAATCCTTGACGTCCGCGCGTCTTTTGAGCACCGATTCGAGCAGGTCGGAAACAATCGCGACCGCCCCGATTAGCGTACCAGCCGTCGCCGCGAGAATCGGCGTAAAGTTCTGCGGAAGAATCGGCGCGAAGCCCCGCGCGATTGCCGCCGACACCGCCGCCGACGAGAACAGTCCGCCGACCGCGCCCTCCCAAGTTTTGTTCGGGCTGATGTCGGGCGACATTTTGTGCCGTCCGAACGCCGCTCCTATGACATATGCGCCGATGTCAGAGAATTTCGCCGCCGCCACAATCCAGACCGAGAGCACTACTCCCGTGTAGCGCGACGCCTCCGTCGCCGCCTCAACCCCCACGACCGCCAGCAGGTTCAGCGGGAGGGACACCGCAAACAGCGCGGCAATCGTCGGCAGAACCGTTTTCGCCGCGAAGTCGTCGTAGGGCGAGCGCACCGTGAGCATCGCAAAAAACGCCGCGAAGCACGCAAGCACAATCGCGCCGCCCGCGTTGTGGAGTATTCCGAAGTGCGGGAACGCCCACGCCGCCGCGAATGCCGCCGCCGCCGCCGCTTGCGCCGCGCCTTTCATGGGCTTCATTCCTAGCTTTTCGAGAAGTCCGAAAGTTTCGCGCAACGCGCCGCCCGCGAGAACCGCAAGCAGAGCCGTCCAGCCCGCCGCGCCGAAATAAATTACCGCGAGTATCGTGATTGCCCAAAGTGCGAGCGTGCTGAAAATGCGTGCGTACATAAAATTATTTGAGTTGGTCGCCCGTGAGTCCGTAGCGGCGTTCGCGGCGTTTGAATTCGTCTATCGCCTTGGCGAATTCGTCGCGCCCGAAGTCGGGCCAGTATGTTTTTGTAAAGTACAGTTCCGCGTATGACGACTGCATCATGAGGTAGTTGCTCAGCCGCATTTCGCCGGAGGTGCGCACAAGCAAGTCTGGGTCGGGAATGTCGGCGGTGTCGAGGTTTTCGGCAATCGTATCCCAAGTGATTTTGTCGATTTCGCCGTCGCGGAATTTTTTTGCAATTTTATTTACCGCCCTCGCAAGCTCGTCGCGCGAGCCGTAGTTGAGCGCGAGCACAAGCGTGCGTTCGCCGAAATTTTCGGTGAGTTTTTCGAGCCTGCGAATGTCGGCAATGCAGGCCGGGGGCAGGGCGTCGATGTCGCCTATCGTGCGGAAGCGGATTTTGTTTTTCGAAAAGTGTTTTTCGTTTTGCCTAATCGACGCCGACAGCAACGCCATCAGCGCGTCGACCTCCTCTTTGGGTCTGTTCCAGTTTTCCGAAGAAAACGCGTAGAGGGTGATGTATTGCACGCCGAATTCACGCGCGGCTTCGAGCACTTTTTCTATCTGCTTCGCCCCCTGTTTGTGCCCCTCTATTCTCGGCAGCCCGCGCTCTTTTGCCCACCTGCCGTTGCCGTCCATTATGATTGCCACGTGTCGCGGATTTTTGTCTTTCGGGGGATTTATGGCTGACGGTTCTGGCATAGGAAATTATA
>JAJXPD010000202.1 GCA_021641325.1 Opitutales bacterium | reverse complement strand
CCCCTTTCGTTTTCGAGTATGACTCTGCTACGGAACAAACAAGTCCCGCAGGTTCCCGCTACCTTACAACGCGAGCGCCTGCGTTAGTCTCGGCGAGCTTGCGGACTTCTTCAAGCCGCGCCGTGCTCGTGTCGCCGGGAGTCGTCATCGCCAACGCGCCGTGCGCCGCGCCGTATTCGACCGCAAGCTTGGGAGAATCAAGCTCCATCATGCCGTAAATGAAGCCCGACGCAAAAGAGTCGCCGCCACCGACGCGGTCGAAAATTTCGAGGGCGTCGCGTTTTTTTGACTCGTAGAATTGTCCGTTGCACCAGCAAATCGCGCTCCAATCGTTGGAGCTTGCGGAACGAACCTTGCGGAGGGTAGTGGCAGTCGCCTTGAAGTTGGGATACTTCGCAACGGCATTGTTTATCATCTTCTTGAAGGCTTCGACATTGATGTCGGAAATGTTTTCGTCAAGACCTTCTACTTCGAGGCCGAGACACGCGGTGAAGTCTTCCTCGTTGCCAATCATCACATCGACATACTTTGCGATTTCGGAGTTGATTTCGACCGCGCGCTTCTGCCCGCCGATGTCCGCCCAAAGCGAGGGGCGGTAGTTGAGGTCGTAGGAGACGATGGTTCCGTATTTTTTTGCGATTTTCGCGGCTTCGAGAACGACCTCGCCCGTGGTTTCGGAGAGAGCCGCAAAAATGCCGCCCGTGTGGAACCAGCGGACGCCCCGCTTGCCGAAAAGCTCCTCCCAGTCAATGTCGCCCGCTTTGAGCTGCGACGCCGCCGAGTGGCCTCTGTCGGAGCAGCCGAGCGCACCGCGGATACCGTAGCCGCGCTCGGTGAAGTTGAGCCCGTTGCGGACATTGCGCCCCGCGCCGTCTGCCTTGACCCATTTTACAAAGTCCATGTTCACGCCGCCCTGCATGATGAAGTCTTCGAGGAGGTAGCCGACCTCGTTCTTGGCGAACGCGCTCACAAGACCCGCGCGGAGCCCGAAGCATTTGCGGAGACCGCGCGCCACGTTGTACTCGCCGCCGCCTTCCCAAGCGCGGAACGAGCGGGCGGTTCTGATGCGGTCGTCGCCGGGGTCGAGGCGGAGCATGACTTCGCCGAGTGATACTATGTCGAATTTTACCGATTCTTTCGATTTTGTTTTCATTTGATAATGCGTATTTGTTTTGTTAAATTTTCATTGTGCTTTTTCTGATGATAAGCTCGCCTTCAAGGTGCTCTACTTTCGGCTCGGAGTTTTCCATGACGGCGTTGAAGCACTCTTTTGCAAACTGCTTGACGGGCTGCCTGAAAGACGTGACCGACGGAATGTAGTTTGCGGCGGAGGGAATGTCGTCGAAGCCCGTTATTGCGACGTCCTCGGGGACGCGCACGCCGACTTCGTAGAACTTCTTGATGACGCCCATGGCGATTGTGTCGGTCGCGCAGATGATTGCGTCGGGGAGCTTGTCCCTGCCGGTTTTGAGGAGGTCGCGCGCGATTTCCTGACCGACCTTGAAGTCGTTCGTGTCGGAGGACGGCGAGAGCGAGTCGAAGCGGCAGTCGAAGTCTTTTGCGACTTCCTCGGCGGCGGCGCAGCGCAAGTGGTGCGCGGGGATTTCGCGCGAGGCGAACGCGATTCTCTTCAACCCCAAGTCGCGCACGAGGTGCGTGAAGATTTTGCGCATGGCGTCGTTTTCGTCGATGCTGATTGAAAGCGTGAGGTTCGGGTGAGAGCCGTGCCCGATGCGCGCAATCGGAATGTCCTTGAACGCCTCAGTCCAAGAGAGGTCGCCGTAGGAGCCGAGGACGATTATGCCGTCAACCGAGTGCTTGTAGAGCGGAAGCAGGTCTGATTCGCAGGGCTTTCTGTTGAGGAAGCCCACCAGCAGCAGCGAATAGTTGTTGCCGTGCGAAAGCTCCTGAAGCTCGCTGATGAGGAAGGAGAAGTAGGGGTCGTAGAAGTCGTAGGCGACAATGCCCACCGTGCGGCTCTTCTTGCCCTTCAAAATGAGAGCCGCAGGCGACGGAACGTAGTTCATTTCCTTCGCGGTTCTGATTATGTCTTCAATCTTCTTGGGGTGGACGCCGATTTTGTGCGCCTGTCCCGACAGCACTCTCGAAACGAGCGAAGTCGAAACGCCTATTTTTTTTGCGATGTCGCGCTGGGTTACTTTCATGGGGAGCTTTCTGTGTGTTGAGGAAAAATTAAGCCTGCGGTGCGCAACTTTCTCAACCCGATTCTACCGAAAAAACGCGGGCGAAAAGTCGTTCGAAGCGCAAGAAATTACTTGACCAAAACTCAAACGTTTGAGACGCTTGAAGTCAATGGAAAAATTTATTTCGAACGATTTTCTTTTGGAGAACAAGTATTCGCGCGAATTGTACCACGAATTCGCCGAGAGGCTTCCCCTTATCGACTTCCACTGCCATCTCGACCCCAAGGAGATTGCCGAAAACAAACACTGGGACAACATCGCCCAAGTGTGGCTGGGCGGCGACCACTACAAATGGCGTCTCATGCGCAGCAACGGCGCGGAGGAAAAATACTGCACGGGCGACGCGTCCGACAGGGAAAAATTCCAGAAATTCGCCGAGGCAATGCCCTACATGCTCCGCAACCCCATGTACCACTGGTGCCACTTGGAGCTTGCCCGCTTCTTCGGAATAGACGACATTCTCCTTTCGGGCGACACCGCCGAGGAAGTCTGGAACAGGGCGAACGAAGTTCTCCGTTCGGGGCTCGGCGCGCGCGAGTGCATGGCGCAAAGCAACGTCGAGGCGGTCTGCACGACCGACGACATCGTCTCCGACCTTTCCTACCACAAAAAATTGGAGGACGAAGGCTTCCCCGTCAAGGTGCGCCCGACTTTCCGCCCCGACAAGGCGTTCGCAATAGAGGGGCACGAGGCGTACATAAAATACCTCGACGCGCTCGAAAAAGTGTCGGGCGTGGAAATTAAATCCTACTACGACCTGATTGCGGCAATCAAAATCAGGCACGACTATTTCCACGAACACGGCTGCCGCGTCTCCGACTACGGCATCGAGACCGTCTGGTACAAAAACTCCTTCTACTACGAAGTGGAGGACACTTTCAAAAAGGCGATTTCGTCGCCCGAACATCTGGCGCACGAAGAAGTGGTTGCGTTCAAGTCGGCAATCCTCAACGAATGCGCGGCGATGGACTACAAAAGGGGCTGGGTTCGCCAGCTGCACATAGGGCCAATCCGCAACGCAAACAAGCCGATGTTCGAGAAGCTCGGCGCGGACGCGGGCTTCGACTCAATCGGAGAGTCGAACTACGCGACGCCGCTTGCAAAACACCTCAACAAAATCGCCGAAACGGGTACGCTCGGAAAGACAATCATCTACAACATCAACCCGAAAGACAACGAGATGATTGGCGCAATGCTCGGCAATTTTCAGGA
>JAJXPD010000042.1 GCA_021641325.1 Opitutales bacterium | reverse complement strand
AAGCAATTACCAATAACTTACGACAAAAACACGAACTCTTTTGTCTGGCAGTCGTCCGAAGCCAAAACCGCAACAATCGGATTGTGGAGGGAAGCTTATCCGACGGTGGACATCGAAGCCGAAATGTCCCGTATGAGAGTGTGGATTATCTCGAATCCGCGGAAAGCCCAAAAGAAGAACTGGCTCAGGTTTTGTTCGGCTTGGCTTAGCCGTTCGGCTTCCGTAGCGGGACCTAAGTTTCGTGAAAGAAATGTTGCGGCATATTGCCACAGGCAAACTTTTAACACCCCCGCCGAAAACGCGGAATTTTCCGCCCGCTGGTAGGGCAAAAACCAAAAACCGAAAGGAAAGAAACACAATGGCCATAACAAGGATAAAAACCCGCCGCGAACGCTACGTCATGAAGCGTCCGCCCAAAACCCTGCACGACACGGTATATGCCGTCGATTTGCACCACGTCATAGCCGGAAGGGCGCGTTGGCGCGTGCTGCCCGTCATGGTGCTCGACATTGCCGTGGACAACGAAGGGGTTATCCGCTACCACGTCAAGGGCGAGTACGAGGATTTCGAGCGCACTACGGCGTACATTTTCCGCACGCCCTCGCTTGCGGTCTCCTATGCGCTCGCAAAGGTAAAAGCCGAAAACGGAGGTGCGGAATGAAACTGCGGTCGAATTTAACCTCGAAGGAATGGGACAAGCGCGAAGTGTCGGCGATTCTCTACTACGGGCAGCCGCCCGTGCGCGAGGAGAGGCTGGACATTGTATGCGCCGACGGGGAGGTCAGACGCGGCGTTTGCGAAAAAATCGGGCTGCTGCTTACGAAAAACGAGGTCGAGTGGAAGTACGACCGCAAGCTCGTTTCCGAAAAACGCCGCCGCGAAATAACGCGGAAGCTCGGATATTCCGACGAGGCCTCCGTCTACATGGAAAACGAAATCGCCCGCGAGGAATGCTTTTTAATCGAATGGAAGGAGAAATAAATCATGAAACCTACGGTCATAGCGGTCGGCAATCTTACGAAAGATGTCGTCTTTGAAAAAACGAAAACGAACGGCGTGCCCGTCGCGAAGTTCACGGTTGCGTGCAATTCGGGAATGAAGGACGACAGGGCGACGTTCCTTTGGTGCGTCGCATACAACAAGGCCGCCGAAAACATTGCCCGATTCTTCCGCAAGGGGCAGGCGATTCAGGTTGTCGGCGAACTTAGCCAGTACGAGGATGAAAAGAGGCAGTCTCACACGTTTTGCGACGTGCGCCAATGGGGCTTTGTGGGCGGCAAGTCTTCGCACGAGCCGCCGCCTCCGACGGACGAGGGCAGGCGCGCGCCCGAACAGGCGCGTTCGGAGGAAACCCCCGACGCAGGCGGCGATTACGGGGCTGATGCGGACGAGCCGTTTTAAAGGGAGGGCGCGATGACGGACACGGACAGAAAGGCCGTAGGTGCGGTGATTGAATCGCTCTGCGACAAGCTTGAGGAATTCGGGGACTCGGTGTTGGTGCTGGTCTCCGCCGCCAACCATGCGGACGGAACGTCGGATTTTGTGGCGTACGGCCGCGGGAATCTCTACGCGCAGCTCGGCATGTGCAGGGAGTTTTTGCTTAAAGAGGAGTCGAAAACCCGCGCCTACTGGGGGAAACAGAAATGAATTGCGGCGTCTACCAAAAGGCGGCTCTTGCGTATGCCGCGTGGAAAACCCTTTTGCTTGCGCATTCGCAGATTGTGGCGGCGGGCGTCCGCGCCAGCGTATGCGGCGCGATTGCCGACATAGAGCGCGAGCTTTTGTCCGACCTGGAATTGCTACCGCCGCATGCGCAGGACGAAATCAGGGCGCACATTCGCGCCCGCAACGGCAACGGGGGGACGATGTATTGATGAAGGCGCTAAGCGTCAGGCAACCGTGGGTTTCGCTCATTCTCGACGGGATAAAGGACGTGGAGAACAGGCGTTGGAGCACTTCGTTCCGCGGGACGTTTGCGTTGCATTCGTCTTCGGCGCGCGTCCGCGCCGACTTCGACGAGGCGGTTTTGACGTACAGGAATTTCGCCGACTGCGACAACGCATTCGCCGAAAACGCCGTGCGCGAGTGTTCGGGCGGTTTTCTGAACGCGCCGTGCGGCTACATTTTGGGCGTCTGCGATTTGGTTGACTGCAAACGCGCGGTTTGTTCGCCGTGGCACATATCGGGATTTTGCGGGTTCTACCTCGAAAATCCGCGCTGGTTCAAAAATCCGATTCCCGCGAAGGGTTCGCTCGGTTTCTGGAATGCGGACTTCGACCTCGACGACGCGTTGGGAGTCGAAAGGAAACACTACATCGGAAGGGCATTGTAATCCGTGGAAGCGTGGGAAATCAAAAACGCGTTGACCGACCGCATAAGGGACGTTTGCAGCGCCTTTCTGCCCGGGGGGTTTTTCGATACGCATTATTACAGGTGCGGTTCGGTTCACGGCGGCAAGGGCGATTCCTGCGTGGTGCATTTGGACGGTTCGCGCAAGGGGCAGTTTTTTGAGAACTCTCCGAAGGGCGGCGAGGTGTACACGTCGGGTTCGACTCTCGACCTGATTATGGCGGCGCAAAACATTTCCGACGTGCGCGAGGGCCTGCTTGCGGCGGCGAGGTTTTTGGGAGTCTCCACTGCGCGGCCGCAGATTGCCAAATATTCGCGGCGGCCGCAGGCGGGAAGTTCGCCGCTTGAAGGACCTAAGAAGTCGGGGCCCTACGAGGAGTTGCGGCAGTCGCTCAAAACCTATCCGCTGATGGAGGACGGCGACGTTTACGACTACCTTGTGAACGAGCGCATGATTTCGCCCGACGTTTTGAAACGCTACAATGTCGTCGAGGGCGTGTTTCCGTTTTCCGTACGCCGTCCCGACGGCACGCGCGAGTACAAGCAGATGAAGGGCTATGCGTTCCACTTCCGCAGCCCCGACGGGAAAACGGTTTTGGGCACGAAGTATTTTGCGCTCGAACGCGACTACTACGGCAAAAAGTACGTTCAAGCGGACAAGGGCTTCTGCGCCGAACGCTACCACTTGTTCGGCATGCAGTGCGTGCCGCGCGATGCCGACGAGCTTATAATTTGCGAGGGTGAATTGGACGCGCTAACGCTTGCGTCGCTCGGCTACAATGCGGTATCTGTGCCGTTCGGCGCGAAAGCCGACTCCGACAACGGCGAAAATTCGGGCAACAGGTGGATTGAAAACGACTGGGAATGGCTGTCGCAGTTTACGAAAATCAAAATCTGCATGGACTGCGACGAGGCGGGAAAGCTCGCCGCCGAAACGCTGATGAACAGGCTCAATTTGTACCGCACGGAGCTTGTGGAGCTGCCCGAAGGCGAATGCGGGAAAGACCCGAACGATTTGTTCCGAAACAACGTGGAGCTGTTGAAGCGCGCCGTGGAAAATTCCCGTCCGCTCGACCCCGCGCGTTTGCGCCACATGCGCGACTACGACGCGAAGATAAAGAATTTGTTTTTTCCCGCCGACGGCAGGGAACCGGGGCGGCGGCTTCCGTGGACGCTTCCCGACGGCGACGGCGGCATGAATGTCCGCGACGGCGAGGTTACGGTGGTGTCGGGCTATTCGAAGCACGGCAAGACAACCCTATTGGACTATGTATGCGTGCGCTTTGCCGCCGACTACGACGAGCGCATTTTCATAGCCTCGCTCGAAATCGGCATCGAACGCACTGCGCAGGTTTTATGGCGGCAGTGCATGGGCAGGCGCAGGCCAATCGACGAGTACGGCAAGCCCGACATGGACGAATACTATGCGGGGCTTGACTGGCTCGACGAGCATTTTTTCGCGTACGATTCGGTCGGCCGCGTGTCTTTCGACGAATTGCTTTCGGTGATGATTTACGCCGCGCAGAGGTACGGCGTGAAGATATTTGTGCTCGATTCGCTGATGAAGCTTGGAGTGCGCAAGGACGACCTGAACGGTCAGAACGAGCTGCTCGACAGGCTCGACGTTTTTGCGAAACAGTACAACTGCCACGTCTTTTTGGTCGCCCACGCGAAAAAACCTCAGGACAAGGTGCGCGAGTGGAAGACTCCGCCCGACAAGCAGGACGTGGAGGGTTCGGGCGACATTACGAACATTGCGTGCAACACTTGGGTCGTACAGCGCAATTACCAAAAGGAGCGCGACCTTGCCGACGCCGAGTACAAGTTGTCGCTCGAAAAAAACCCGAAGAAGCGCGTCGATATGGAGGCGGAAATCGACATGATAAGGCACAAGCCCGACGCGATGTGGATTGTCCGCGCCCAGCGTTGGGGCGACGGCTCGACGCCGCAGAAATTTTTATATTTTAACAAGGAATCTTGGACGTATTCGGAGGTTTACAATTTCATTCCGCAGCGTCTTGTGGAGGTGTAGCATGGCGAAAAAACATAGGGATATTGTGCGTTCCGCAGTCCAGTTGGACGAAGAGCGGGCGTGGGAAATGATGAGCGACAGCGTCGTTCAGGCTCGGCTTTTGATGCCGTGTCCGAACGGGCGGTTTTGGCGGATACGCCTTGTCGGCGCGATTGCGGGCGGCGAGTACGATTTTTGCGGGCTGCTCCGCGCGTCGCCGCGCGACTTGAAGCATTTCTACAAAAACAAATTCGTTGCGGTCGAGCCCGTCGGCGAATTTCCGCATTTCATCTATCGGCCGGACAAGGACATTGAGCCGTCGGAATGACAGTTTGTTCGACGCCGCGCTCGACAAGCTGTTGCGGCGCGTGCCGAGCGGGGCGTGTCTGGACGTTTCGCAGATTGCGCGCGCGTGCGGCGTGCGCGACGACGTGGTGTTGCGCATTCAGAACCGCGCGATTGAAAAAATCAAAAAGTCTTTGAAAAATGGGAGAGAAAGAGCCAAGGCAAGATGAATTGTTCCCGCTAAGCGAAATCGTCGAGGGCGCGCTTGTGCCCGCGGAGGTCGCGGAGACGTTGGAGTCGGACGAGGCGAGGGGCAGGTACACCGCCGCGCGGCTGAAAAAGAAGAAGCCCGAATTGTTCGAGGCGGTGAAGGCGTTGCTTGCGGCGGGTTTGCCGCATTCGGACATTGCGCGGAAGTGTTCGCTGTCGTTTTACACGGTCGTAGCCGTGGCGGAGCTTTGCGCGACCGACATCGCCGTCGAAAAGGAAAAGCTTTCGAAAAAAATGTTCATCAACTCCGAGCTTATGCAGGGCAAGATTTTGGAGGCGGTCAACAATCTCGACGTTTCCGAGCCGACGACCGCAAACATTTACCAGCTTGCGCTGTCGTCGTCGGTATTGGCGGACAAGGCCAACCTCTTTTCGGGCGGCGTGACGGGACGCATAAAAATAGACGAGGACGAATATGTGGACGCCGACGAATACGCGCGGCGTTATCTGCGCAAGAAAACCGCCGAGGCTTCGTCCGACGCGGACTTCAAGGAGGGCGAATAAATGTCCGACGCACGTTTGCTTGCGCCCATAGACCCCGAACACCCTATATGGCCCGCGCCGTTCGAGAAGTTCGACGGGTTCGTTAAAAACTACGGCGTCGACGGCTGGAACAAGATGATTGCCGCGCGCAACCGCCGCATTCTCGCCGCCGAAAACGACCCGTTGCGCCACGGCTACAAGCCCGACACTTGGGACGAAATTTGGAGCCTGATGTCGAAGTATTCGACGGTTGCGGTGCTCGGCGGAAACCGAAGCGGCAAGTCGGAGTTTGCGGGCGACACCGTCGCCCGCGTTTTAACGGAGGGTAGGTTTTTCGACGGAGGCAAAATTTCGCGCAAGGATATTTGCGTTGCGTGCATGTTCGCTTCGCAGAGGTCGTCGTGGATGCTGCAACAGCCCTACGTTTACAGGCATCTTCCGCCCGACGTGCGCGACTGCGGAAAATCCACGGGCGGCGATGTTGTATACCGCAAGGGCAAGGGCTTTGTAAACGACATGTTCATTACGCCGAACGGCTCGCAGTGCCAGTTTTGGTTTTACGAGCAGGAGCCCGATTTAATCGAAGGGCAGGAGTACGACCTTGTGTGGCTTGACGAATACTTGAAGGGGAACTGGCTTGAACTGATGAACTACCGCGTTGCGGGCGTGAACGGCCGCATACTCATAACGGTGACGCTCGTTCACGGCATGACGCGCCCGATAAAGGAAATCATGGACACCTGCGAAATCGTCAAGACTGCGCCGGTCAATCCCGATTTTTTCAGCGAGAATGTCGGCGACATGGTGCTTGCGAAAGATTGCCCGAAGGGCGAGGTGCCCGTGTTGATGGTCGACGAGCGCAAATCGGCGGCGGTCTATTTTCTCCATACCCAGCGAAACAAGTTTGTTGACATCGACGCGTTCCGCAAAAAGTTGATAGACGCTCCGCGCGAAAAGGTGCTAATCCGCGCATACGGGTACTGCGACTTTACGGCGGTTTCGGCGTTCCCGAAGTTTTCGAAGAAAGCGCACGTTGTGTCGCTCGACTGGATTAGGGCGACCGCGAAGTTGCAACGTTATACCCTCTATTGTTCCGCCGACCCCGGGGGCGGCAAGCCGTGGGTTATCAAGTGGTATGCCGTTTTCGAGAACGGCTGGGTTGTGTGCCTTTACGAGTATCCGCAGTACAAATTATACGGCGAATGGGCACGTCCGCCCGAAAAGGACGAAAAGTGTCCGTGTTGGCTTGCGGGCCCCGCGCAGTCGGCGAATCCGGGGGCGGGCTTTCTGCGCGTGAAGGGTGTGCTGAAAGATGTGGAGCGGAAGATATTGCCGAAGATTTTAGGCGCGCGTTCCGACGAAATTTTCATCTATGCGCGGTATATAGACCCGCGCATGGGCGCACAGATTGCGCCGTCGATGGACGACAACGGCACGAGCTACATAGACCTCATGCGCTCGATACAGGAAAAGGACGGCGAGATTGTCGGCGAATCGTATTTGTTCACGCCCGCGAAGACCGGCGCGCCCAACGGAGGAAAGCTTGCGATTGAAAGTTCCATCGCGCTTATCAACGACAGGCTCGACTACGACTCCGACAGGCCCGTATCAGTGGAGAATTGCCCGACGTTTTACTTTTCCGAGGAGTGCGAGCAGTCGGTTATTTCCTACAAGAATTTTTCGGTGAACTCGTCGCGAAATTGCGCCCTAAAAGACTTTATCGACCCCGACCGCTATTTGCTGAACATGCAGCCGCAATTTGTGGACTGGGAAGAAGAGGAGGGGGCTGTCAGGATTGGGGGGTATTAAAAAAAGGTTGAAATTTTACGTATACATCGTTTGGCTATATATATTATAAATATTGGAAATATGGACAACAATTTCGACATAAACAAAGCTCTTGCTTGCGTAGCATATATTTGCAACAGTTTCCCGTCGGGGAGTTGCAGGGAAATCGACATCATCAAGGCGATGTATGTTGCCGAAAGGGAATCCATTTGCACGACGTTCAACCCGATGACGGGAGATGTCATGATGTGCTACCCCAAAGGGCCGATTTTGAAGAAAATCCACGACATTATACGCGGAGTCAAAAGCGCGCGCGATTATCTGCCGCTTTGGGAAAAATACTTTACGGAAAAAAAACAGGGTAAATTCAAGGTGGTTTCCGTCGGGAAGGAATTGCCCGATATGTCGGTTCTTTCGCCCGCGGACGAGGCGTTCCTCAATCGGGGAATCGGTTTTGTAAATTCGTGCGAGGGACGCTCCATTGTGCACGAAACGCACAAGTCTAAGAATTTTATCGAATGGGTGACGGCCAGAAACAAGGGCGAAAAGCTCATAGACATCGGCGTTTTCCTGCGCGAGAGGCGGCGCGATTTGACGCCCAAGGATATTGAGCGAATCAAGGAACGCTTGGCTTAGAATTTATGGCGGACGGGGATTTGATAGGGCGGGTTGTATTGCTCGATTCAAGCAAGGACAATCGTGGAAATTTCCACAACTATGTTGCAATCGCCTATTCGCCGTCCACGGATAAATATTTGCTTGTCAATTTTACTACGCCCATCGGCAACGGCAATCCGTTTAGCATCAAAATAGCCAAGCGCGAATTTCCCGCCATTTTAAAGCACGAATCGGAAATCGAATTTAAAGACCCAAAAGAGATGTCCGCCGCCGATTTACGCGCGAAGCACAAAAAGTCTCCAAACGGCATGCCGTATGTGTGTCCGGGGGCGGTGATTTTGAAAATCAGGAACAAGATAATATCCGGAACCGAAATGTCCCGCGACAAATCGCAGGCGTACGGGTTGTAATTCAAAAAAAATTTGATGGTGGGAAAACGGCGCATTGTTGATATAATGCGCGTATGTCCGACGGTCAGCACAACGGCAACGAATGCGATATTTTTCAAGGCGGCGAAACGCCCGACGTTTCGGCGTTGGATTCCCTCTTTTCGACGTTTTCGGCCGATTGCGCCAAGTTTGCCGCGCGCGCCGCAAAAAACGCAAAAACAAGGCTCTGCGAATGGAGCGGGCGTTCGGAGGACTGCCGAAAATGGGGTTCGGAGCGCAAGCCCGCATTCCCGTGGAACGGCGCAAGCGATGTCCGCCCCTTTACCGTAGACGCGCTCATAAACGAAAACGTGGCGCACAAGATAAATGCCATGCGGCTCGGCGCGATAACCGCCGTGCCGATAGGCGTTGACGGTTCGCAGACGGCGGGGACGGCGCGCGAGCTTATACAATGGCTCACGTCGCCCTCAAAGATGCGCGAGTTCAGGGCGGAGATTGTGAAATGCGCGAATTGGAGCGAGGAATCGGGCCTCTCTGTGCTCGGTTTTTACTGGGAGCGCGTCAGCGAGGTTCGCTGGAAGACCGTTTTTGTCGGCGATATTTTGGGCGTTTCTCTCCCCGTGGCGGCCTATGTGCGGGCGGTGAAAGAGCCTGTCGACGACGACGGAAACCTTTTGACGCTTGCGGAAATCGAGCGGACGAAGCGCGCGGCGACGGGCTCTATTGCGGAATTTTACGGCATCGAGAAGCTGTCGGACGCGGAAAAACTTTTGGATTCATGCGTTGAACGCGGCGCGGGGCAGTATCCCACGGTCGAAACCGTTGTGGACAAGCCCCGCGTCCGCGCCTTCCGCGTCGGAAACGACATATTTTTCCCGCCGGACATCGACGACATTCAGAACGCGCCCGCGGTCTTTACTCTCGAATTTTTGCACCCGCACGAATTGCGAAGCAGAATCCACACCGACGAATGGGACGAAAAGTTCGTCGAAACGGTAATCGGCAGCAGCGCGGACACGTCGCCGTCGGAGGAGAACGCTCCGCGTCCGTCGGGCACGGATTCGGACTCTTCCGACGGCTACGAAAACACGGTAAAGATTGCGACGGCGTACTACCGTTCGCACGACGAGAAGGGGAACGTATCGCTACGTTTTGCGATTTTTGCGCCCGACAACACGGAGGCGGGCGCGGCGAAAGCGGGGGTACTCGACTTCGAGCCGAGCCGGTTGCCTTTCGAGCTTTGCCCGCGCGAGGAAATCTCGCGCAGGGTAGCCGACGCGCGGGGCACGCCGGAAATCGCTTTCGGCTGGCAACGGGACATCAAGACCCAGCGCGACGCCCGCAACGACAAAACCGCCATCGAAGCCAACCCTCCGCGCTACTACATTGCCGGACGAGCTCCGACGGCGTACGGACCGGGGGCTATGATTCCCCTGCGCACAGCCGACGTAAACGGAATTGTCCGCGAGGCTCCGATTACGCCGATGTCGCAGTCTTCGCTCGAAATAGAGCGGAGCGCGAACGCCTACGCAGGGGCGTACTTCGGAAAGAAGACGGACTTCCAGACCCAGACGGAGGCGGACGCGTTGCGCCAGATGATGGTGGACACGTTCCTCGATTTCGTTTCGCGCGTCTATGCCCAGATTTACTGGCTTCACAGACAGTACGGCCCAGATGTGGAGCACATTGTCTTCCGCAGCGGCGGAGGCTTCCGCGAAATGGACGTGGAGCGCGACCGTCTGCCCGACAGATATTCTTTCTATATTTCGTTCGACGCGAGAAACGGCGACTTGGATTTTGTCGTCAAAAAGGCGAAGGTTGCGCTCGACGTAATCGCGCAGCTCGACCGTTCGGGGCGCGTCAATACCGACGCGATTTTGGATTCGCTTTTGCGCTATCTTTATCCCGACTGCGCCGACAGGCTCGTTTCGAGCGAAGCGGATTCAGACCGCCGCGAGGTGCTCGAAACACAGGCGGACATTGCCAAAATCGCGTCGGGGCAGGGCGTGAACGCGCCCGAAAAGGCGAACGTAGACCTGCGTTTGCAGGTTGTGGAGGCGTACGTTTCGCAACCCGACGTTGCCGCGCGTTTGCAGTCGGACGAATTTTTCGCGAACCGTTTGCAGGCCTACATGCGGCAGTTGCAGTTCCAGCGCACGCAGGCGCAGAACGCGGTTATCGGCAGAATCGGAGCCGCGCCACAACAGTTTGAACACTCGAATTTCGACATTTCGCAAAATGGATAACGAAGAGGAAATTTCAATCGACCCGTTCGAAGCCGCCGTCGCGGAAATAGCCCGCGGCGCGGTTTCGCGCTATCTTATCGAATGGCTGTGGTTGCAGCATTGCTCGTCTTGCGACGCGGCGATTTTCGACAAGCCCGAAAATTCGGAATACAGGCGCGGCTATGCGGCGGGCATAACAAGCGTTATGGATTCGGTGCTCTCGGCCCTGCCGAAGGACTACCAGCTCAACATACTTTTGATGCGCAACTCGTCCGGCGCGAAACTTTCGGACGCGAACAACGAGGCTAAAACTCTATAAACATGAAAGACAAAAAACAAAACGGCGGCGCGGGCGCAGGAAATCCCGACGACAATGAATCGAATGCAATACTCGAAAACGGCTTGCCCGTTGACACGCTCAACTCTCTCCGCGCGCGTTTGCTCGGCGAAGACGGCGGCAAGGGCGGAAATGTAAACGACGACGTTGCCGACATCGACGACGACGATGACGAACCCGCTGTGTTCGACGGTTCGGACGAAGGCGGAGAAGACGATGTTGACGACCAAGACGACGGCGGCGGCGGGGACGACGACCAAGACGACGGTTCTGACGATTCCGACAACGATTCGGACGACTCCGGCGATTCCGACGGCGGCGAAGACGGCGACGGCGGCGGCGAAGGCGGCAAAAAAGGCAAGCCGAAAGGCGACGCGAAGAAAGCAGCAAAGCCCAAGGACAAGTTCGAGCTTCGCGCAATCGAAAAGATGCAGAAGCGAATCGACAAGAAGTCTGCGGAAATCTATTCGCTACGCGAGAAGGTCAGGCAGCTTGAAGCCGCCCGCGAGCAGGGCGAATCCAAGTACGCCAAGACCGCCGACGCGAAGCTTGCCGAAATGGTCGCTTCCGCGAAGAACGAAGCCGAGCTCGACGGCGTGGTCGAAAAGCTCAGAGGCAACCGAAAGTATTTGCGCGGGCTTCTGGCGAAGGACGTCATAGAAATCGCGGGAGAGGACGGCAACCCCGTCGAAATCGACAGGCGAAACGTAATCGCGATGCTCGAAGACGTGGAGAACGCCATTGACGGCAATGTTGCGGCAAGGCGCGAAAAGTTCCGCGCGGCCGCCGCCGAAAAGACGAAGCGCGAGCAGGGTATGAAGAACGCCGAACGCGCGTTTCCGTGGTTTGCCGACAAGAATTCGGCAGGCAGAAAATGGGTCGAGGAAACCGTGCTCGACCCCGACTTCGATTCGGACATCTATACGCTTCTTTGTTATGCGTATCAGGGGGTAATCACCAACAAGGCGCGTCAGGCGGTTGGCGCGCAGAAACCAAACGGCAGGGCCAAGCCCTCCGTGTCCGCCCCGAGCGTTTCGACGGCGGCGGACGAATCGGACGTTGTGCGCCCCAACGAGGACGGCACATTGGATATATCATCGTTAATCAATCGAAATAAAGGACTATTTAGAAATGGCTAAGCAAAATACTGCAAATGTCAAAATCAACAAAATGGGCTATTTCGAGCAGCTCGGTTTGATAACCAACTCGAAAACGCCGCTCTATTCGCTTTTGAAAAAGGTCGAAAAGGTTCGCGGCAAGCCCTTTGAAATCGCCATGGACACGGACGGCGACGCGACGTTCGACTCCGTGCCCGAAGGCACGGACGTTTCGACGTACGAAAACGCGCTCGAAAACGCGGACGTGGTACTGCAACGCCACACGAAAATCCGCAAGACGTGGATGGTCACCGACGAGCAGCTCGAAACCGCAAACCCCATCGGAATCGCCGACCAAAAGGCCTATGCCGCGACGAGGGCGATGTTGAAGCTCACGAAGGCAATCGACACAATGATTGGCTCAGACCAGGAAATGGAGGCGGGTAAGGGGGCGTTCGGCGACAAGTGCCGCTGTCTCGGCGCGTGGACGAATCCCGATTCGAAGGACATTCCCGCGCTTTACCGCACGCCCTCCGAACAGGTTTGCGCGACGGACGGGCTCAAAGAGGCCGCGTTCGACGCGGTGCTTGCGGCGTGTTTCGAGCAGACCGGCGAAGTGGGCAACTACCAGCTCTTTGCCGGTACGACGCTCAAAAAGGCAATCAAGAAGTTCAGCCGCGAAAACGGCACGGACAACAACGCGGCGTTGCGCTGCATCATGCCGTCGGGCGAACGCTCCATCAAGTGGGCGGTCAACATCTACGATTCCGACTTCGGCATTGTGCACGTCGTTCCCTCCAACAATCTCGGACGCAAGAGCGGCGAGAAGATTTCGGCGACGTCGCGTTCGCGCGGCTACCTCATCGACACCTCCAAGGTCGTTCTCTCGTTCGCCAAGGACATCAGGCAGAAGGAGCTTGAAGACGGCGGCGCGGGCCCGCGCGGGTATGTGGAGGCGAGGGTTACGACAATCGTCAAGGCGCCGCAGATTCTGGCGAAATTCAACTAATCGAAAGGAGCATTCATCATGGCCAACCATACTGTGGATTTCTCCGCCGCGCGTCTCGAACGCATGGCGAACGAACAGCGTTTGAACGGTTTTACGCACCGCGTGTCCGTACTCGCCGCCGACATAAACAAGGCGGATTGGAGCGCGGACGGCGATACGGCGACCGTGGAGCTTTTCCGAACTCCCAAAAACTGGATTATAACCAAGGTCGCGGCTGTCGTCCGCAAGGCGTTTGCGGGCGACGGCACGATTGCCGTCGAAGTCGGCACGGAAGCCGACTCCGACGCGCTCATTGCGTCGGCGAGCGTTAAAACTGCCGGCGTTATCGCGGCCACGGCTGGAGCGGTTCCCGCAACCGCCGCAGCGGGTTCGTCGTCGGTGCCGATTCTCGCGAAGTTTGCGACGCAGGCGAGCACGGGCGCGCTTTCCGATATAACCGCGGGGTCGGTCGACTTCATCTTCGAGGTCGTCGACGCCGATGCCATAGACTAAACGGGCTTGTCCCGCCGCGCGTGTTTTTGTGTTTCTTCCGCGCGGCGGGGCTGCCCTCAAAAGCTTTCCGGCCATGACAAACGACGACGGTTTGATAATTCCCGACATTAAAAACGGCACGCCTCTATGCGAGCGCATAGAGCGCATTTTGCGCTATCAGTTGGACAAGAACTCGAAGGCGCGCTTCGACGCGAAGTTGCGGCAGGCGCAGATTGCGCACGAGTACCGCGAGGGCGAGAAGAAGTTCGGGCTGTTGGGGCACCACAGGCTCGCCGTCGATTTGCAGGACTACATTTTATGGATGAACGCCGAACCCGGTTGTTTCTACGACAAGGGCTTTATCCGCGAATTTGAACGCGACAATCCGCAGTGCGTGGTGATGTCGCCTAAATCGAAGTATATATAATGACCTATTCGGACGTGTTGGTTTCCTGGGCGCGGCTTTGCGGCTTTCCGATTCTCGACGACGGAAAGCCCGAAACGTCGATTGCCTCGGTGTTTCTGGACTTTTTCAAAATCCGCTGGCGCGAGGCGATGCTTGCCGCGCAGTGGTCGTTTGCGACGGAGGTATTCAGGCTTCCCGTTTGCAACGACGGATATTGTCCGCTGGGCGAGAAGAAAAACAGGTATGTCTTGAAGTGCTATGACCGCGACTGGCGCATTGACGACCGCGCCGACAGCGTGCGCTTTAAGCGCGTGGGCGACGCCCTGCTTGTGCCCGATTTGCCGTGTGCCGAACCCGTCGCCGTTTCAGGCACGCCAACTGTCGGCGACGTGGAGCGGATTAACGGCGGTTTTTATTGTTTATACGCAAACGGCAGCCAGTGCCAATGGAGCGGCAATATCTACGATTCGGCGGTTGTAAACGGCGAAGGCGGCTTTGCGCCAGTGTCCGCAAGCGCGGGCGATATTGTTTTGGACGGCGGCAACGCCTATTTTTGTTTCGAGGTTTCGACGTTGGGTTCGTTTTCAGCGTCGGACACGGCGCATTTTATAAAGCTTAACAAGGGCGTTTCCGCAAACCTGTTTGTGCTTTCGCGCGCGGAGATTTGGACGGAGCGCGAATCGTACGACGCGCTCGAAGTGCCCGAACAGTTCGAAATTTTCATCATACGCGGGGCGCAGGCGGATTGGCTGCGGTCGCAGAACAGAAACGACGAGGCGGAAATTGCGGAGTCGAAGGCGCGTGCGGCGTTGGACGCGGAGGTATTCGAGGCGGAAAACTTCCAAGGAGTCCGCGTGGGAACGGCGTTTGCGCAGAATTAGGAAAGGGAAAAAATATGTCAAATAATACACAGGTTAGAAATTTGCTGTCGGAGCTTGTTCCGACTCCGACGGGCCAGAAGGACGCGGACGGGAATCCGATTCTTGTCGAAAACAAGTCGGTGCAGATTCCGACGGCTTCGGCGGTATCGCTCTACGATTTGATTGCGCCGCATCCGAATACGGAGCGCGTGGTAATCCAGCTCGACGGGCAGATTAGGGTGCGGACGGACGGGAAAAATCCGACGGCTTCGTTCGGCGCGTTATTCGGGAAGTTCGACTGTCCGGATTTTCCCGTCGAAATGTTGAAGCACGTCCGCGCAATATCGGTTGCGGGAGGAACGGTCAACGCGTTTGTAATTCAACTTACATACTAAGATGAACAGGGCTTGGAAATCCTTAAACTATTTCAAGGAGGGCGGCGGCGAGGGCGGCGGGCTTGCGCCGTCGAACAATCTTTCGGACGTTGCCAACACAAACGCCGCGCGCGAAAATATTAGCGTGTATTCGAAGGCTGCTGTTGACGGGAAATTTG
>JAJXPD010000041.1:5386-15235 GCA_021641325.1 Opitutales bacterium | reverse complement strand
CGGCGCGGCGTGGTGGTTCAACGACAGCTTCGACGGCATGCGCAGACAGCTCGAAGCAGTCTCCAGCCTGTCGCTGCTGGGCAGATTTGTGGGAATGCTTACGGACTCGCGCTCGTTCCTTTCGTACGCCCGCCACGAATATTTCCGCCGCATACTCTGCAACATGCTCGGAAAGGAAATGGAAAGCGGCTTTTTGCCGAAGGACATGGCGCTTGTGGGCAAGCTCGTTTCCGACATTTCCTACTACAACGCAAAGTCGTATTTCAATTTGTAGTATTTTTTGAAATTTCTTTGAAAGTCCGTTCCATTGGGGCGGACTTTTTTTTTTGACAATGCGGCGGTGAATCGCCAAATGTTGCTTATTTTAACTTTTATATATATTATGGAGAAGAAAAACAAAATCAAAGTAGCGGCGTTTGCCGCATTGTCGATACTTTCGGCAACGGCGTTTTCCGAAAATCTCGTGCCGGACAAGCCTTCGAAAGGCCCGAACATCTGGTGCACTTGGGGGATACAGAACGGAATCGGCGGAGAACAGGCGGAAAAAGTGCGCGAAACCGTAAAGCGCGAAATAGCGTTCGAGGGCGACCAAGGCGGCGGCGCTGACTTTGCCCGCTCGTGCATTAACGAAGATTTGATATTCGGAGAAAACGGCTGGGCGAATTTTTGGCCCGAAATTCGCAAAGATGTCTATATGCTTCTCGACGACGGCTGGGACGTTCCGTACAACACGCCCGCGAAAAAATCCGACGCATTCGGCTCGTTCGAACTTGACGAGAAAAAATTCCCGTCTTGCACGGGCAATCCCGCGCAGAGGCTCAAAACACTCAACAAAATGCTGAAAGAGCGCGGCTGGCGCGGCGCGGGTGTTTGGGTTTCCGCGCAGGCAAAGGGAGAAACCCGCAATAGCAAACTTTCGCCCGAAGCGTTGCGCAAATATTGGAAAGAGCGCGTTTTGTGGAGCAAAAAGGCGGGTGTTTCATACTGGAAGGTCGATTGGGGCGTTCACGAACACGACCTCGAATTCAGAAAAATGCTTTCGCAACTTGCCGACAAGTACTATCCCGAGCTTTTTGTGGAGCATGCCGTTCCCACCGCGCCGTTTAACGATTTCGACGTAAGGAAAATGCGGGGTAGCGGCGAATTTTCGAAGACAAAGCCCAATGTTTTGTCGAATGTGGACGGCACGGTAAAATTCTCGAACGTATTCAGAACCTACGACGTGCTTCCCCCGATTGAATCTACAACCACTGTCGACCGCGCGGCGTACGAGCTTTTGAGCGGCCGAAAATCCGGCTCGCGGGCGATTCTTTCCGTCGAGAACAATATGTCGCTTTCGGTAGGCCTCGGGGCGGCTGTCGGCATTATGGACTGGGATAATGTCGTCCACGATAGCGGCGTGCGCTGGGGGGCAATCCGCGCGGTGCTTTGGCAGCGAGTCGCGCCCGCAGTGCCGATGAAAGACCTCGAAATTTTCGTTTCCAAAGAACGCCTCGAAGATGTGTGGACATTCAAGCCCAATTCCGTTTGGTTCGTGGCGGCGTGGGGCAAGCCCGTAAAGCAGAGCGCGCCCGCGGTAGTTTCGCGCGGCATCGAAAATCCGAAAGTCAAGCCCCGCAACGGAATGCAGCCCTACGTTCAGGCTACGCTCCACCCCAATGGTTCGTTCGCCCTTTCTATGACTCCGCGAATGACGGCGGATTCCGACAGAATCTACACGCCATGCGCGGATGTCGATGTGAACCTCGACTGCCTTAACAGAAAAATCTGCCTGTTCGACGTCAACGGCGACATAAGCTTCAAACTCGGCACCGACAAGAAAGTGGAAGTTCTCGCACAGGATTTGCTCGAAAAAGAGGCAATCGACGTAAGCGACTCTGTGAAGATTTCGGACGGCAAACTTACCATTCCCGCAAGCCTCGGCAAGAAGATTGTCAAACGCCGCAATGGCGACCGGACGGAGGCCTATGTGCTGCTTGTCCGCGAAAAAAAATAGCCGCTGGTTGAAGATTTTTTTTCGACAACCGAAAGTTCGCGAAGGGCACACGCCAGACGCGAACTTTTTTGTTGAAGCCGCCCGATTGTGTGTTATCTTGAAACGTTTAATAAAGTAAAGACAGCGATATGAAAAAAACGGCAAATAAAACGACTGCAAAGAAATCCGCACCCGCGCCCAAACTAATGAAGGGTACGGACGTAGTCGTAAGATGTCTCGAAAACGAGGGCGTGGACACGATTTTCGCATACCCCGGCGGCTCGATTATCGACATGCACAACGCCCTTACGCGCACGAAAAAAATAAGGGTTGTACTTCCGCGCCACGAACAGGGCGGCGGCTTTATGGCGCAGGGATACGCGCGTTCGACGGGCAAAGTGGGCGTCTGCATGGCGACAAGCGGCCCCGGCGCAATGAACCTGCTTACGGCGATTTCGGACGCGTACATGGACAGCGTTCCGCTTGTGGCAATCACGGGGCAGGTGTTCCAGTCGCTCATCGGCAAAAGCGCGTTTCAGGAAACCGACGTTTTCGGAATGACGCTGCCGGTTGTCAAACACAGCTACTTGGTGCTCGACGCAAACGACCTTCCGCAGACAATCAGGGAGGCGTTCCTTATCGCGAAGTCGGGACGCCCCGGGCCGGTGCTTATCGACATTCCCAAAGACGTGCAGCAGCAGATGGTCTCGCCCGATTTCGACGCAAAGCCCGACCTCCCCGGACTGCCGAAAATTCCGCATGCCTCCGACGAAGAGCTTGTAAAGCTTCTCGAAATGGTCTCGCAGGCGAAGAAGCCCGTAATCTACGCGGGCGGCGGAATCATCGCGGCGGAGGCGTCGAAAGAGCTTGACGCGTTCTCGAAATATTTCGGCATACCCGTGGCGAACACGCTCATGGGCATAGGCTCGGTAAACCCGCTCGAAGACAAAAACCTCTACTGGTTCGGCATGCACGGCACGTTCGCGGGCAACAGCGCGGTTCTCAATTCCGACCTCCTGCTTGCGTTCGGCACGCGTTTTAGCGACCGCATTACGGGCACGGTTTCCAAATTCGCGCCCCACGCGAAAGTCGTGCACCTCGACATAGATTTCGCGGAACAGAACAAGAACGTAAAGGTTGCGCTCGGCGTCCACAGCGAAGTCAAGTACGCGCTCAAACGCCTGCTTGAGCTCGCAAAAAAAGGCAGGACACCCAAGCCCGACCTCTCCGAATGGCTCAATACAATCAAGTGCTGGAAAACGCGCTACCCCTATCCGTTCTCTTTCAACAAGCGCAGAAACCTCACATCGCAGGAGGCGATTTCCGCGCTCTACAAGGCGTCGGACGACAAGGTCGTGGTTACGACGGGCGTCGGGCAGCACCAGATGTGGACTCCGCAGAACTTCGTGTTCTCGAAGCCGCGCCAGTTCATCAGCTCGCTCGGCGCGGGCACGATGGGCTTCGGGCTTCCGTCGGCAATCGGCGTAAAGGCGGCGCGTCCCGAAGCGAACGTCGTGGACGTTGACGGCGACGGCTCGTTTCAGATGAACATTCAGGAAATGGCGACGGCGGTCGCGGAAAAGCTGCCCGTCAAGGTGCTTCTGCTCAACAACCAGTTCCTCGGAATGGTCATGCAGTGGGAGGACATGATGTACGGCGGCACGCGCGGCAATACCGACCTTTCCCTCGACCCGAACAATCAGGGCGGGCCCGACAACCTCGACGCAATCTACCCCGACTACCGCAAAATAGCCGAGGGCTACGGCTGGGCGTGCAAACGCGTGTCGAAGCGCGAAGAGCTTGATTCGGCAATGCGCGAAATGCTCGCCTCGAAGAAGCCCTACCTGCTCGAAGTGGTCGTAGAGCACGACGAACACGTTCTGCCCTTCATTCCCCCGGGCAAGTCGGCGCAGGACATCATCGTTGAATGCCAGTCGTGCCCGAAATTCAGGGGCTGCGAAATTGCAAAACACAAATAGAAAGGAATTATAATGAACGAAAACACTTTCGTAATTCTTAAAACAACACAGGGCGACATCAAGCTGAAGCTCTTCCCGAAAATCGCGCCCAAGGCGTGCGAAAACTTCGTTAAACTCACGCAAAAGGGCTACTACGACGGCATCATCTTCCACCGCGTAATCAGGGATTTCATGATTCAGGGCGGCGACCCCACGGGAAGCGGCTGCGGCGGACAGTCCGTCTGGGGACGCGCGTTCGAGGACGAGTGCGACCCCAACGTCGGCTTCGACAAGCAGGGACTTCTTGCAATGGCGAACGCGGGCCCCGGCACAAACGGCAGCCAGTTTTTCATCACGACAGTTCCCACGCCGTGGCTGCACATGCACCACACGATTTTCGGCGAAGTCGCCGAGGGCTACGAAGTCGTAAAGAAGATTGAAAACTGCGAAACGGGCTTCATGGACAGACCCGTCGAAGAGCAGAAAATTCTTTCGGCGGAAGTCGTCGAAGCGTAGCGCGGATTTTTCCGTTTTGAAGCGGCGTCGGGCGTTTTTCCCGCGCCGCTTTTTTTATATTTTGCCATTACACGCGGACAATACAATGCGCGTTAAGGGCAAGTCGCCCAAGGGCACCGTGAAGACGAAAGTCTGCGATATGTCGGGCGCGGGCAACTTCAAAAGCGGCGACCCCAAAACATTCTCGATATTCTTCTAACGCGCTCTCCGCGCGCCCCGACGCCAAAGCAAAAAAACGCTCGGCGGCTTTTTATTTCCACTTCGGCTCTATTGCGGTTTCGGCGACGGGCGCGGCGTATCCGCGCAAAATTTCTGCAAGCGTAAGAACCGCAAGCTTCCCGACTTCGCTTTGATTTTTTATCGCTCCCGTTTCGGGCGAAAAATAGCGTTCGTCGTAGTGGAAGAATTTCGGCTTTTTTGACGGGCGCAAATCCGCGCTTTCGATTGTGTCGGAAATATCCGTCGAATAGCTGAAAACCGCGTCGGGCGAGTATCTGTTTATGTAGTCCGCAAGCCGCTTCAAATTGCCCTTTCCGTCGCGCCCGAAAAACAACGGCGGAATCAAATGCGCGTTTTTGCGCGCAAGCTGCGCGCGCAAAAAGCCGCCCGAAAATTTCCCGTTTTCGTAGCTGTCGGCAAAGCGCTCCACGACAAACCCGACGCGGCTGTATCCCGCGCGGATTATGCGCTCTGTGAAGCCGCGCGTAATCAAAAACCTGTCCATGTAGACCGACTTCGCCACGGGCGCGTTCGCCCGCACGCCCATCGAGACGAACTTGAATTTTCCGATGATTTTTTTAAAGCCTTCCGGAATGCTGTTCTTGTAGTAGTGCCCGAAAATAATCCCGCCGCGAATGCCCCTCGCCGACATGATTTTCTCGAACTTGCTTGGCGTGAAATTTTTTTCGCCGAGCCAAATGTCGCACACATTCAGACCGAGCCGCTCCGCCTGCCGCTTTGCCGCCGCCACATACCTTGCTATTGCCGAATACGATTTCGATACGTCGCGCACGCTTTTTGTGTTGACGAACGCGACCGTCTCGATGTTCGGGCGCGATGACCTCACCGCCGACATTGCGCGTGAAAGCGGCTCGTTCCGCCTGTATCCGCACTTGTCGGCGGCGGCGCGTATTTTTGCCCGAAGTTTTTCGGACACATATCCCGAACCCGACAGCGCGCGCGACACGCTGCTTGCGGAGCATTTTGCAAGCGCGGCAACGGCTTCGAGGTTTTTTCTCTTACTGGGCATGTCGGTATTTTTTTTAGCGCAATTTTAAATTCAATTTTGCAAAAAATTATAAATGCGTCAAATGCAATATGCAACGGTTGCATATTTTTAAGCCTTGAAAAGTTTGACGCCGCGCGTCGGCGGTGCGATTCTCGCTTGAAGAAAGGTTTTGCGTTATGATGAAATTTACGACACTCGTTTTTTTTGCATTTTTGCTTTTGTCTGCTGCGGGGCTTTGTGCTGCCGAGTTTGACGGCTTTCGCTGCGGCATGGGCGTAGGCGGCTGGCTGACAAACTACAAGCGTCCGAATGTTCTGCCCGACGACCAAAAGTTTAAAATCACCGTCGGCGACCTCGAACATTTCGAATCGTACATTGCCGAAGCCGATGTCGCATACATAGCGTCGCTCGGCTTCGACCATGTGCGCTTGGGCTTCGACCAAATCGTCGTGGAGGAGTCGCCGCGCGTCTACCGCGAGTCCGCAATGCGGCAGATGCAGAATTTTGTAAAATGGGCAAAGGCGCACAAGCTGAACGTCGTGCTGAACTTGCACAAGGCGGTCGGCAACTATTGCGACGTTCCCGAGAGCGCGACGCTTCTCGATTCTCCCGAACTGCGCGCGCGCTTTGTCGCGTTGTGGGTTGAGATGGAGCGCAGGTTTGCGTCCGAGCCGCAGGTTGCGTTCGAGCTTCTCAACGAGGTTCTGAATGTGCCGCCCGAAAAATGGAATTCGCTTGCGGCGGAAACGGTGGCGGCAATCCGCGCGGAAAACCCGACGCGCAAAATAATCGTCGGCTCCACGTCGTGGAATTCCGCGTGGCGGCTCAAAGACCTGCGGCTCTTCGACGACCCCAACGTAATCTACACATTTCATTTTTACGAGCCGTATGTCTTCACCCACCAGCGCGGCGTTTTGCAGGCAAAGCCGCTTGCCTACAACAGGGTTATGCGCTATCCGTCCGACATCAAGCCGTATGCGGAGTTTTCCGAATTTTGCGGAGACAAAAACCCCTACGGAAGCGCGGAGCGCATGGACAGGGCGTGGCTCGAAAAAATGCTCTCGCCGGCAATCGCGTTCGCAAAAAAACACCCCGAAAAAATTTTGTGGTGCGGCGAATTCGGGACAATCCGCCACGCGCCGAAAGAGTCGCGCGAAAACTACATGCGCGACGTAATTTCAATCCTCAAAGAAAACGGAATTTCCTATTGCGTCTGGAATTATCTTAGCACGCCCAACGACGGCAACAGGTTCAGCCTTGTGGACGACGACACGCGGAAAATTCTTTCGCCGGAGCTTGCGGAAATTCTCGTCGGTCGCGCAAAGTGATTCGCCGCAGTCGGCGGTTTTTCTCGGCGTTAGAATTTGCTTGCAGTCGGGAGCGGGCGTGGCACACTCTTGCCTACAACAAGGTTTATAGGACACCCCAATTTATGACCAAACGAACAAGGCTGAAATCGACTACTCCCGACGATACGTCGTTGCGCCGTTCGAGCGTTTACCGCGAATTTCTCGCGGAGCGCGAGGAAATTCTCAAACACAAATGGCTCGAATCCGAAAAGGCGGGGCATGACATCGGCTACGACAGAGCCCTTCTCGATTGGATTATGAACCATCGCGAAAAGTGGCGCGCCGCACACCGCGCGGAGTCGAAATAAAAACAAATGAAACGCCCGAAATCGGGTGTTTTTTTGTGTCTTTGCGCGGCGGTTTTGCAAGTTTGCGCCGACGTTTTTTTTTGATGTGGGGTGAAGTTTGCCGCGCTCTTTTGCGGCGTTTCCGCGCGGTAGGAATAGGCAAACAGGACGGGGCGGATTTCCCCCGCAGCACAAAAAATCCCGACAGCTTTTGCCGTCGGGAATTGTCCGGAAATTGCCTTTTTCAACGCCTTGGCTTTGCGCGGTTATTTTGCCGCCGCCTGCTTTGCGTTTTTGTTTCTGTATTTTTCGACGAGCTTTTTTATGCCGAAGTATGTAATCGGCGTCATCGCCGCCGCGAACACGAAGCCTCCCGCAAAGAAAGCCGCAACGAGGTTTCCGCCGAGCGCGAGCAGCGAGTTCCAATCCTGCTTGTCGAGAACTTCCGACATCGCGCTTGTGATGTCGCCGTACGAAAGCGGGTTGCCAATCAGCATCGAGCCGAAATAGCATTGCAGCGGGTAAATCAGGAAAATCGTGAAGTGGTTTGTGATGAACGTTCCCACGACCGCCCCGATTTTGCTCCCGCGCAGCAGAAACGCCGCGGGCACGGAGAAGAAAAGCTGCACGCCGAACGGCAGCAGGCAGCCGAAAAACATTCCCACCGCCCAGCCGCGCGCGATGTATTCGGGCGACGCCTTTTCGTGCACGATTTTGCGGTAGAGTTGGAGGTATTTCCTTTTTATGTATCTTTTCAAGAGTGTTTCTCCCGTTTGACTTTGCGGCAAGCCGCCGATATTCGAAGTGGAAAAATCGAATATCGGCGGGCGCGTGTCAATTTATTTCGCAGCTATCGTCGAGATGAAGTATCCCGCGACGAGCGCGGTGCCGATAACTCCCGCGACGTTGGGGCCCATTGCGTGCATGAGCAGGAAGTTCGACGGGTCGGCTTTTTGTCCCTCGATTTGCGAGACTCTTGCCGCCATGGGCACCGCCGAGACTCCCGCCGAGCCGATGAGAGGGTTGATTTTGTCTTTGAGGAACAGGTTCATGCACTTTGCCATGACGACCCCCGCCGCCGTGGAGAAGCCGAACGCCACGACGCCCAGCGCGAGAATCGAAAGCGTTTCGACGCGTATGAACCTGTCGCCCGTCATCGTGATGCCGACCGACGTTCCGAGGAAAATCGTCGTTACATTTATAAGCTCGTTTTGCGCCGCCTTGCTGAGGCGTTCGCAGACGCCGCATTCGCGCAGGAAATTGCCGAGCATGAGCATGCCGACAAGCGCGGAGACGTCGGGCACAAGCAGAATGCAGGTGATTGAAACCACGAGCGCAAACACGAGCTTTTCCACTTTTCCTACCTTGCGCATGCTCTTCATTCTGATTTTGCGTTCCGCCTCGGTTGTGAGCGCGCGCATAATCGGCGGCTGGATAATCGGCACAAGAGCCATGTAGCTGTACGCGGCGACGGCAATCGGCGCAAGCAAATCGGGCGCGAGCTTGTTGGTTATAAAAATCGAAGTCGGCCCGTCCGCGCCGCCGATAATGCCTATTGACGCGGCTTCGGGAGCGGTGAATTTAAGGAACATCGCGCCGATGAACGTCGCGAAAACCCCGAACTGCGCCGCGCCGCCGAGAATGAGCGTCTTGGGGTTTGCGATAAGCGGGCCGAAGTCCGTCAACGCGCCGACGCCGAGGAAAATCAGCGGCGGGAAGATTTCGAGCAGCACGCCCATTTGCAGGTAGTAGTACAGACCGCCCGTGCGCGGGCTGTACACGTCTACGATTGTCTCGCCGTTTTCGAGCCTGTCGCCAGCCGACGCCGCGACTTCCACGACGTCGCCCGACGCCGACGCCCAGACAAGAATGTCGTCCGCGCCAAGCAGGAGCTTTTGCCCCCTGAAATCGACTTCGAATTTTTCGGACGCCGCCTGTGTTCCCGCGCTCTTTGAGGGCGAAACTACCGCAAGCAAATCCGGAATGCCCTTCGCCTTTTTGAAGACGTCGGAACGCCCTTCGGGCGAGGTGATGTCGGCGAGTTCTTCGAAATAGTCGGCGACCGCGCGTCCCGCCTTATCCGGCGGAAGCCCCGAGTCCGCCGCGATTTCCCCGACGGTTTTCGGCAAATGCTTTACAACGCGCGGCACGAAAACCGCGTCGCCTTTCGAGACGAAAACGTTTTTTACAATCGCGGCTTCGGGCGAAATTACCGCCCCCGCTGGCTTGTTCACGACGCCCTCCGTGGGGAGGTTGGCAAGCAGCGCGCCGAACGCGATGGGGATTAGAAGAAGCGGCTCGAACTCCTTGCAAACCGCAAGGTAGAAGAGCGCGCACACGATCGCCCACATCACAATCATGCGCCAGTCTACATACAGAAATCCCGTTTCGAGGAAAAGTTCACACAAACTGTCAATCATAATAATTCTTTCCCATTAACTTTTTGTTGCGCTCTATTGCTTGTTTTTGTTGTCTATCGACTCGAAAAACTTTCCGATTATCGTCGTGCACATTGCAAGTACTGATAGAATAACCA
>JAJXPD010000041.1:0-5376 GCA_021641325.1 Opitutales bacterium | reverse complement strand
GGACTGCGCCTGCAAGAATATTCATTTTGTTTCCTTTTTTGTATTGTTGTAGTTTCGTTTTTGGGGTCGAAATGCGTCAGCGCACAAGGCTCTTTCGGCGTTCGCGCGAGGTAGAGTCGGGGATTGCCGCCGCCGCGTTGTCGGCGAACCGCTTTATGCGTCCGAACAGCGACTTTCTGAAACCGCCCCAGAATTCCGTGAACGAGTCGAACGCCTCGCGCTCGAATTCGCAGTAGGGGTCTTTCTGGGCGTAGCCGCGCAGGTAGATTGCCTCGCGCAGGTTTTCGAGCCGCGCAAGGTGGTCGCGCCAAGCCGAGTCGAGCGCGGACAGCGCGGCGTAGCGTTTGATTTTAAGCGCGTTTTCCGCGCCGAAAATTTCGAGCGATTTTTCGAGCGACTCCTCCGCCCGACTTGCGAGCGTTTCGGCGATGTCCGCCTTTCGCCGGACTCCGAATTCGAACGCGTCCGCGGCGAACGCGAACCCGGAGCGCAGGGAGATTTCGAGAGCCGCGATGTCGGCGTCGGAAATGTCCATGTCTTCGGCGGGGAGCGCCTCAAAAACGGCGTCGGATACCGCGCGGCGCAGGGCGTCGGACATGAACGCGCCGAGCTGTTCGTCTGAGAGTATTTCGTCGCGCGCGGCGTATGTGGCGGCTCGCTGTTTGTTGGCGGGATTGTCGAAGCGAAGCATGTTTTTGCGGGCGGCGGAGTAGTCGCCCTCCAATTTGTCCTGCGTCTTTTCGACGAGCCGCGCAAAGAGCGGGTGGTAGAACGGCACGCCCTTGCGGTGCTTTTTTTGAAGCGCGTTCTGGAATGGCGAAACGTCGGCGTACTTGCGGAAAATTTCGTCCTCCAAGCTGACGATGAACTGCGTCTGCCCGTTGTCGCCCTGCCGGGCGCATCTGCCCATGAGCTGCCTGTCTATTCGCCGCGAGTAGTTGTGCTCGGAGGCTATCACGAAAAGTCCGCCAAGCTCGTTTACGCCGTCGCCGAGTTTGATGTCGGTGCCGCGCCCCGCCATGTTGGTTGCTATCGTAATCATGCCGCGCCCGCCCGCGCGCGCAACAAGCTCCGCCTCGCGGGCGTCGTGCTTTGCGTTGAGCAGGTTGTGGGGTACGCCCGCAATTTTCAGCATGCGCGAAAGCGTTTCGGATTCCTCCACGCTCGACGTTCCCACGAGCACGGGGCGTCCCTGCGCCCGCACCGATTTTACGGTTTCGACAATCCGCGCGAATTTTTCCGCACGCGTTAGGAAAACGATGTCGGGGTTGTCGATTCGCACGCAGGGCTTGTTCGGCGGAATTTCGAGCGCGGACATTTTGTAGGTTTCGGCGAATTCTTCGGAAAGCTCCGACGCCGTGCCAGTCATGCCCGAAAGGTACGCGTACATGCGGAAATAGTTTTGGATTGAAACCGTGGCGTAGGTGATGTTTTCCGCGCCGATTTTCAGCCCCTCCTTGGCCTCCACCGCCTGATGGAGACCGTCGCTCCAACGGCGTCCCTCCATGACTCTGCCCGTGTTGGGGTCTACTATTTCGATTTTCCCGTTGCGGACAATGTAGTCTACGTCGCGCTCGTAGAGCGAGAACGCGCGGAGCAGCTGCGAGACGAGTTGCAGTCGTTCCGCCGTCTTCGAGACGGCTTCGGCGGTTTCGGATTTCCGCGCCGCCTTTTCGGCGGGCGAAAGCGACGCGTCGGCGTCGATTGCCCGCAGCCTCGCTTCGGCGTCGGGGAATGTGAAAGCGTCGGGGTTGTCGGGTTCGAGGAAATCCTGCCCATTTTTCGTGAGGGAGGCTGTGTTGTTTTTTTCGTCAACGCAGTAGAACAGCCCTTCGGAGATTTCGCGCTTTTTGAATTCGCCCAAGTTCGTGTCGAGCGCGGTTTGAAGCTTTTCGAGCGCGACATTGGCAAGCCCCGTTTTTAGAATGCGTTTGAGCATTTTGTTGCGCGGCGCACCGTATTTTACCTGCGCGATTTTCCCCAAGTCGGACCCGTCGAACGCGCCCGCTTTCGTGATTTTTGCGAGGACTTCGCCTGCGATTGCCCCGCATAGCTTGTTCTGCTCGGCGACGAGCGCGCGTATTTTCGGCAGGATTTTTTCGAAGGGGTTTTCCGAGGCTTCGTCGTCGCCGCCCGAAATTATGAGCGGCGTGCGGGCTTCGTCCACAAGTACGGAGTCGGCCTCGTCGACAAGGCAGTAGAAGAATCCGCGCTGCACCTTTTCGCCGGCGGATTGGGTCGTGGAGTTGTCGCGCAAATAGTCGAAGCCGAATTCGGCGGCAGTGCCGTAGGTTATGTCTGCCAAGTAGGCGCGTTTTTTGTCCTCCGCCGACTGCCCCGCGTAGACGAAATCGCACGAAAGCCCGAGGGCGGAGTAGAGCGGGCGCATCCACTCGCAGTCGCGCCGCGCAAGGTATTCGTTGACCGTCGCGATGTGGCAGCCCCTGCCGAAAAGCGCGTAGACGAACGCGGGGAGAGTTGCGATTAGCGTTTTGCCCTCGCCCGTCGCGATTTCGCAGACGGAGTTTCGGGCGAGCGCAATGCCCGCCTGCAACTGGACGCGGTAATGCACCATGTCCCATTTTTCTTCGCGTCCGCAGACCGAAAAGCTTTCGCCCGAAATCAGCCGCGCCGCCGTCCGCGCGAGCGCGAACGCTTCGGGCAGGATTTTTTCAAGACGTTCGCCGCCCGCGATTCTGCGCCTGAATTCCTCCGTCTTCGCGGGGAGGTCGGGCTTTCCGAAAGCCGCGTATTGTTTTTCGAACCGCTCTATGTTGCGGATAATTTTTGCCGTTTTGCGCATGAAATTCGCGTTTTTCAACCGCGCGAACAGCGATGTAATGTTTGCCATTTTTTTAGTTTGCAAGTGTTGCGCGGGCGGAATGCGCCCGCAGTTGTGCCAAGCTCCGCCGATGCGGAGCGAGTGCGTGGGCTTGCAAACTAATTCAGATTAGCAGCGCGAACGGGCGCGTTCTGAACGCGTCCAACGGAATGTTCGCATTCGGGGATTTCGACAGGCGCGTTTGGGCATGCGCCGCCGCCGACAGAAATATTTTGTAAAACGCCGCCGAAATTACCGCGGTCAGCGCGCATAAAACGAAAGCCGACGCAAGCGAAGAGTCTCCCAAGACGTCGCGCCTTTTGCCCCTCAGTTTGTCGGGCACGGAATAGTTTACTATCGGAGCTACGGCGTGTAGCTCGCCCGCTTCGGACGAAAGGACGAACGCCGAGTCCGACTGCGGCGCGGAGCTTGCCGTGGCGGGGTTGCACAATGCCGCGCCCGTCAGGAAATATATTCCCGACAGCAGGAAAAACAGTGCGGCAAATGCGGATTTCATTTCTGTAATTTTTCAATCACGGCGGCGCGACTTGTCAACCCAATATTGGGGAATTTGCGGCGGCGCGGCGAAGGGCTGGGCTTGTCGGGGCTCGGCTTCCAGCTGTCGCGGCGTCTTGCGCGGCGAAAGTCGGGGCTATTTTTCCTCGTAGTATTTGCCCGAAATTTTGTCTTTTTTCAGCACGCGGAAGCCCGCGGCGCGTATGCGCCCCATGTCGGAAAGCGATTTCTCTTTGCCTGCGGTATATTCTATATTGATGTTGGGCTTGTCGAAAATCCTCCTGACGGGCTTGCCGTTTTCGGGGTGCTTTGTTATCGGCTTCGACGAGATGGACTGTTCGACCTCGAAAATTTCGCCGTCCGAGCCGTCCGCCTCTATTGTTGCGTATTTGTAAATCGGCATGTTATTTGAAGATTGAAATTGCAAGCGACGCCCCCGCGAAAAACAGCGCGGCGAGGTATCCGACCGCCGACATTATGATTTTCGACGTAAGCGGCACGTTCAGCAGAACGAGCAGAATCACGATTCCCCAGCGCGACACCGCCGCGAGCGTCTCCTCCGAAATGTTCGTGAAACGGCGCAAAAATACGCTGCCGTCGAGCGGCGGCACGGGAATCATGTTTATGACGAAAAGCACGCAGTTGACGTAAATCGAAAGCGCGGCGACCTCCGCAAAATCGGGGAGTTTCGCGATTTCGAACGCCGCAAGCAACGCCGCCGACACGCCCGCCAAAACAAGGTTCATCGATACCCCGCCGAGCGTCGAAAGGAAGTCTACGCGCTTGCGCGTCGCGGGGTTGTCGAGCATAATCCGCACAGGCTTTCCCCAGCCGAAGACCATCGGGAAGCCGCTTCGCATAGTAAGCGCGATTGTAAGAATCGGCAGGATTACGGTTCCCAGCATGTCCATGTGCACAATCGGGTTGAGCGTCGTGCGCCCGTCCATGCTCGGAAGCCTGTCGCCGAGCTTGTCGGCAACGATTGCGTGCCCGTATTCGTGCATGGTGATTGCAATAAGAAGCAGAATGTAGAGGATTCCGCCCGTTCTTATTTCCGAAAGAAGGTCCATTGAAAGTCGCTTTCCGTCTTGGTTTGCTCCGCGCCGTTTTTTGCGGAGTCTATGATTTCGATAAGTTTGCGTTTGTCGGCTTGGAGGGCTGGCGCGTCGATTGTTTTGAGAACTTCCCGCGCCTCGGCATCGCGCCCAAGCTCGACGAGTACCCGCGCCCTGTTTGCCTTTGCGGTTTGTTTGTCTATGTTGAGGGGCGAAAATTTTTCAAGCACAATCTCCCATTGGCGCAGGGCTTCGTTCCAGTCCGCTCTGCCGAGGTCGTAGAAAGAGAGCGCGTATTTTTTGCGGATTTCCCCGTTTTCGGGTTCAAGCTCAGCCGCGCGCGCGTAGGACTGCGAAAGCTCGGCGTCGAGCGCGGCTTGCGAAAATCCGTGTTTTGCGATAAGCTCCTCGCGGAAGAATAGAATCAGCTGCGCGAGTTGCAGTCGGTAGACGGAATTTTCGGGCGCGAGCGACACCGCCGCGCGGATATTGTCGTACGCGTGTTTCGCAAGCCCGTGCTCGGCTTCGTAGTTTGCAAGCTGCTGTTTTACGACGGGCAGGTTCGGCGACAGCGCGTCGGCATGCGAAAACTGCTTGTACGAAAGCTCGTCGTCGCCCGTGGCGCGGAGGAATTTTCCGTTGAGCACAAGCGCGTCCACGTCGTCGGGAAACTCAGCCAGATATTCCGCCCAAAGCGCGTCGATTTTGCTTTTGAGCGACAGCGCGTCGGAGCGGCTCATGCGCGATTTTCCCCTTATGCGCTCGAAAAACCTGTCCTGCTCCTCGATGATGTCGAGAAGTTTTTTCTGCGACAGCGTGTAGGCGTATTCCGACCTGTCGGGGCGCGGTGCGTCGCCCGACGAGCACGAGCAAAGCCCGGCCGTCGCAATCGCGGCGGCGGCAAGCGCGGGAACGATGTCGGAAAGTTTCGGCATTGCGCGGCGGGTGTTTGGGCTTAGTGTCCGCAGCCGCAGTGTCCGCAGC
>JAJXPD010000201.1:2675-3444 GCA_021641325.1 Opitutales bacterium | reverse complement strand
TTGGAGTAGGCAACGATAACATCGACATTATATCGGTCTCTGATATCTCTGCCGAGGATATTCAGCTGCGCCGTCTCATCCTCGGTGAAAACGGAAGCATCATCATAAACATAGAAAGTCGCCGCAAACGCGGGCACTGCCGTAAGCGCAAGCAGCGCAAGTGTCAGGAGCAATGCAAAAAATCTTTTTATAAAATCCATTTTCTAAACAGTAGTTTTATATATCGAAATTAAGTCTGCACCGAAAAATTTTTCAAGAATATTCGCCGTTTTGCGCGGCACGAACAGTTTGCGCGGACAAGGCTAACGTCGATTTTGCGGGGAGGGGAGGGAAATCCACATTTGGCGCGTGTATAAGCGGCGCGGCGGGGTTCGGCAAGTTTTGCGATTTCCCTTGCAAAAGCTTAAAGCCGCGCGTTGTGTAGGCGCAAAAAAAACGGCATTCGCGTGAATGCCGTTTTTTTTGCAAAAGCGCGTGGCGGAGTTCCGCCGCGCTTTGGGTATGCTACATTTTGCCCCAGTGTTTGAGGAGCGTTTCGCCGATGACCGACGGGGTGTCCGCAACCGCGATGCCAGCCGCTTTGAGCGCGTTGATTTTGTCTTCCGCGCCGCCAGACTTGCCCGAAACGATTGCGCCTGCGTGCCCCATTCTGCGGCCTTTGGGTGCCGTGCGTCCCGCGATGAACGCAGCCGTGGGCTTTTTGCAGTTTTCTTTCAGCCATTCCGCCGCGATTTGTTCGCCGTTGCCGCCGATTTCGCCAATCATGACG
>JAJXPD010000201.1:0-2665 GCA_021641325.1 Opitutales bacterium | reverse complement strand
ATCATGACGATTGCTTCCGTCTGCGGGTCGTCGTTGAACATCTTTACTGCGTCGAGGTGGCTCGTTCCGTTGATGGGGTCGCCGCCGATGCCGATAACGGTGCTCTGACCGTATCCGAGGCATGTGAGCTGCCAAACGGCTTCATAAGTCAGAGTTCCCGAACGGCTTACCACGCCGACAGTGCCGGGTTTATGAATGTAGCCGGGCATGATGCCGATTTTGCATTCTCCGGGGGTGATGATGCCGGGGCAGTTCGGGCCGATGAGGCGCGAAACGCAGTCTTTCTGCATCAGGCGCGACTTTACAACCGCCATGTCCTTAACCGGAATGCCTTCCGTAATGCAGATGATAAGCGGGATTTTCGAGTCGATAGCCTCGATAATTGCGTCGGCTGCGAACGGCGGCGGAACGTAGATAACGCATGCGTTTGCGCCTTCTTTGCTTACCGATTCCGCGATTGTGTTGAAAACGGGAACCTTTTCGTCGAAGAGCTGGCCGCCTTTTCCGGGGGTCACGCCCGCAACGATGTTTGTGCCGTATTCCATGCACTGGCGGGTGTGGAATGCGCCCGTGTTGCCGGTAATACCGCTGACGACTACTCTTGTATCTTTGTTTACGAGTACGCTCATTGTTGTATAAATTTAGGGGTTATTTGTTTTCGGCTGCGACGATTTTTACAATCTTTTCCGCCGCGTCCGCGAGCGAATCAGCCGTGGTGAGCTTGATGCCGCTTTCGGCGAGCATCTTGCGGCCCGTTTCGACATTCGTGCCTTCGAGTCTTACGACCAGCGGGAGTTTCAGCCCGACGTTCTTTACCGCCGCGATTACGCCCGCGGCGATTACGTCGCACTTCATGATTCCGCCGAAGATGTTCACGAGTATGCCCTTGACGTTTTTGTCTTTGAGGAGAATGTTGAACGCCTGCGTGATAGCCTCTTCGTTCGCGCCGCCGCCAACGTCGAGGAAGTTCGCGGGGTTGCCGCCGAAGAATTTGATGATGTCCATCGTGGACATTGCCAAGCCCGCGCCGTTAACCATGCACGCGATGTTGCCGTCGAGCGCGATGTAGTTGAGGCCGTACTTGCCGGCTTCGATTTCCTTGGGGTCTTCTTCGTGGGGGTCGCGGAGAGCCTGAACTTCGGGGTGGCGGAAAAGTCCGTTGTCGTCGAAAGCGACTTTCGCGTCGAGGCAAACGATTCTGCCGTCCTTTGTGAGAACCAGCGGGTTGACTTCGACCATCGAGCAGTCTTTCGTCCAGAAGAGCTTGTAGAGCCCCTTGATTACCGCCGACCACTGTTTCATCATTTCCTTTGCGCCGAAGCCGAAGAAATAGCCGAGTTTGCGCACTTGGAAGGGTTGCAGACCGATGTCGGGGTCTACGAGCATTGTCATGATTTGTTCGGGAGTTTCCTCCGCGACTTTTTCGATGTCCATGCCGCCCGCGACCGACGCCACGATTGCGATTTTGCTCGAAGCTCTGTCGACGAGAATCGAGAGGTAGTACTCCTTGTCGATGTCGACGGCTTCCGCGAAGAAAAGCGTGCCGACCGTTCTGCCCTGCGGGCCGGTCTGTTTTGTGATGAGCGTGTTGCCGAGCATCTTTTTTGCGATGTCCGCAGCTTCCGACTTCGCAACGTATTTTACGCCGCCCTGAAAGCCGTCCGCGAAGACGCCCTTGCCGCGTCCGCCCGCGTGGATTTGGCTCTTTACGACGATGTGGTCGCCGGGGAGAGACGCGATTGCCGATTCGAATTCGTCGGCGGATTTTACTGCAACACCGTCCTGAATCGGAACACCGAATTCCTTGAACAATGCCTTTGCTTGATATTCGTGAATATTCATTTTATTTTTTTAACTATTAAATAGTTGTGAATTTTGTGTGATTCGGGGAAATAATCGAATAAATAACAAAAGAGGACGAAAAGCGTTTGTCCGAATTGCCTTTTCTGCTACCTTATTGTTTCAAGAGATAGCCTCTGCGGGGCGATATGCAAGTTTTTTTTGCCGATTTTAAAAAATTTTACAATACCTCAATCGATTGACATTTGGAAATTGTCGGCTTGTCTGCGCGTTTTTGCGCTTTTACAACGCCAGCTGAATATCGACGCGCTCGAAAATAGGTTTGCCGTCTTTTATTTCGCGGAATCCGAGTTTCTTATAAAGGGTGATTGCGGGTTTCAGGCGGGTGTTGCTTTCGATGTATATCTGCTTTTTGCTAAGCGACTTCGCTTTTGCTATTGCCGCGCGGCAGAGTTTTTCGCCAAGCCCCAGCCCGCGCGCGCTTTTATCGACGGCGAGTTTTGCGAGTTCGTAGCCGTAAACGGGGTCGTTTTCCATTTTCATCAGCGCGCAGACTCCGGCGACTTTTCCGTCGAGCAGGGCGCAGAATATGAATCCGCCGTTCCCGATTATATATGCTTCGGGGTCGTCGAAAGTTTTTATGTCGGCTTCCTCGATTTTGAAATATTCGGAAATCCAGTCTTAGTTGAGCCTTACGAAATCGTCTTTATATTCGGGGCGGTAATCGATTATTTCAACTTTTTGATTCATATGAATACTAAAATGGTAGTCTTTTCTTGCGTTGCAAGATTTTTCTTTGCGGAAAACAAAAAACGCCGCAGGAAAGCGCGGCGCCCACCGTGGGCCTGCGCCCGGATGCGTCCGA
>JAJXPD010000200.1:2292-3452 GCA_021641325.1 Opitutales bacterium | reverse complement strand
CAAGACAAGCACGCGCCCGCCGAGGCTTTCGAGAAGCATTACGGGCAGGCGCGTTGATTTGCCCGAACCCGTCGGCGCGGACACGACAAGCCTTCGCCCGCCCCGCGCAAGCGCGGCTTGGAGGGCGGGTTTCAGCGAATCTACGGGAAGCTCGCGCATGGTGGCGGACGCGTTGAAAGCGGGAAACGAATCAGTCCTGCATTTTGGAGGTCGGGAACTCGAACTTTGCGTTGCGCGAAGTTCTGACCTTGTTTGCCGAGTACGCGGACGCGCTGCGCACAAGCACAGAGTCAATCTCCATGATTCCCGTGAACACGGGCAGCGACACGAATTTCTCGCCGCGCGAGTCTATGCGAAGCCCGTCGGGCGAGTTCGAGAAAGTGTCGGTCTGCACGTCGTAGAGGAAAAAGCCGTAGTACGGAACCCAGATTACCCTGTTGTCTTCGACGATTCCCGAATAGGGCACGACCAAGTCGTCGGCGGTTTTAATGTCGAGGCGCAGTTTGCCGTTTTCGACGTACATGTAGCAGCGGGTCGGGACTGTCGCGCCCGCGCCCATGAGCTTGCCGCTTCCGACGAGTTTGAGCATCGAAACGTCGCGCGACGGGTAGTAGTTCTGCTCCACGACCGCCGTCGCGACCTGCCTGTCGCCGACGGAAATCGACTGCGTTCCGCCCCAGCTGCCCGAATACGCTTCGAGAGCCTGCTCGGGCGAGAAGAATACGACGTCCGCAAACACCTGCGAGAACGCCGAATATTTTGTTTTCGGGGCGTCGCCGAACGACTGCGCCCAAAGCCCCGACGCGCACGCGCACGCCGCCAATACCGTAAAAAATGCCGATTTTCCGAACATGGTTTTATTAGACATCGATAACGTCGTCGTTATCCGAATTTTCGGGGTCTTTTTTGTTCTGCACAAAAGTGCGCACCGTTATGCGCTCGCTCCGCGCAAGCGCAAGCCCCCACGAGAGCACGGACACGAGAAACGAAGCCCACAACGCCGCCCAGTACGAGCCTACTATTATGTCGTCGCCGGGGATAAGCCGCGCGGCGAAATATATGATGAACGCGTTGATGAAAAGCATTCCGACGCCGATTGTAAAAATTATAAACGGCAGCGCAAAAAGCACGAGCACGGGTTTGAGAATCCAGTTCAGAAA
>JAJXPD010000200.1:0-2282 GCA_021641325.1 Opitutales bacterium | reverse complement strand
CCCGAACGCGAGAATGTTGTGGAACTGAATCGACGGCGTCGTAAGCCACGCCAGCGACAGCCCCGCCGCGTTGAGCAGGCAGGTGCGCCAGAAGTTAAGCTCCACCCTTCTTGTTATCCGCATTGTGGAGGTTTGGGGTTCTCCGCTATCGTTTAGATTTTCCCGCATTTTGTATCCTTCGTTTTATTTCGCGAAAGCCTTGCAGGCGTTCGGCGATTTGTTTTTCGGAACCGTAGTTTGTAGGGTTGTACAATTTTACGTTTTTTTCAAGATAATCCTGCCCGCTGATGAAATCGGGGCAGTCGTGGTTGTAGACGTATTCCGCGCCGTTGCCGAACTTGCGGTTCGTCGAAGTGTGGGCGTCGCGCAAATGGAGCGGAACGGGCTGGACGGGCTTGTTTTTGACCTCCGCCTTTGCGGCGAAAAGCGCGTTCGTTGCGGAATTGCTCTTGGGGGCGGTCGCCAGAAAAAGCGTGGCGTGGGCAAGGTTCAGCTCGCATTCGGGCTGCCCCACGCGCTCGCATGCGTCGAACGCCGCGTTTGCGACAAGAATTCCGCGCGAGTCCGCAAGACCTACGTCTTCGCTCGCCAAAATCAGCAGCCTGCGGGCGATAAACCGCGGGTCTTCGCCGCCGACGAGCATTTTTGCAAGCCAGTACATCGCCGCGTCGGGGTCGCAACCGCGGACGCTTTTGATGAACGCCGAAATCGTGTCGTAGTGCTCGTCTTCGTCGGCGTCGTAGCGCACGCGCCGCTCCTTCGCGAAAACCTCGATGTCAGACTCGCCTATCGTTCCGCGCCCGCCGACGGCAAACGCTATCGTTTCGAGCGCGTTGAGGGCGCGGCGTAGGTCGCCGTCGCAAACGGACGCTATGCCCGAAAGCACCGAATCTTCGGCGGAAATCTCCATTTCGCCCAGCCCCCTCGCGCGGTCGGAAAGCGCGCGGCGGAGCACCGCCACGATGTCGTCCAAGCCGAGCGGCTCGAGCTTGAACAGGTGGCTGCGCGAAAGCAGCGGCGCGTTGATGTAAAAGCCGGGGTTTTGGGTTGTCGCGCCGATAAGCCTCACGTTGCCCTCCTCCACGTCGGGCAGAAGAAGGTCTTGCTGCGACTTGTTGAAGCGGTGGATTTCGTCGATGAAAAGAATCGTGCGCTCGCGCCTGCGGTAGCGGGCTTCGGAGAGAATGTCGCGCAGCTGCGCAACGTTCGAAAGCACCGCGTTTATTTTCACGAAGCGCGATTTCGTCTCCCGCGCTATGACCCCCGCAAGGGTCGTTTTTCCGCAGCCGGGCGGCCCGTAGAAAATCAGCGAGCCGAAATTGTCCGACTCTATCAGCCGCGGCAACAGGCAGCCTTTGCCAAGTATGTGCGCGTGCCCCACGACCTCCGACAGCGCGCGCGGACGCATGCGCACCGCAAGCGGCGCGGACACGGGCACGGAGTCCTCCGCAGCTTTTTCGGCGGGGATGTCGAAGGGCAGGTCTATTGAGTTGTCCGGCATATCGGCGATTTGCGGGCGGAGCTGTTTCCGCCCTTTCTTAAATGTATCAAAGCATTCTTGAAAAAATTGTCAAACAATGCAATATTGCGGAATAAAAATGTCAAAGGAAAGAACAAAACACGCGTGCGCGTTGAGCGTGGCGGGAAGCGATTCGGGCGGCGGCGCGGGAATACAGGCCGATTTGCTGACCTTTGCCGCAAACGGCGTCTACGGCTGCACGGCAATAGCCGCGCTTACCGCGCAGAACCCCGGCGGCGTCTACGCCGCAAGCTCGCCCGACGCCCCCATGCTCCGCGCCCAGCTCGACGCCGTTTGCCGCTTTTACAAACCGCAGACGGCGAAAACGGGCATGCTTTTCGACGCCGAAATAGTTGAAGCCGCCGCCGACTTCTTTTCCGAACACCCCGAAATTTCGCTCGTGGCCGACCCCGTGATGATTTCCACAAGCGGCGCAAAACTGCTTAAAGACGACGCGGTGAAATCGCTGAAAAAACGGCTTCTGCCGATTGCGGCGCTCATTACCCCGAACCTCGACGAGGGCGCGGCTCTGCTCGGCGCGGGGAAAATCGCAAACGCCGCCGACGCCGCGCGGAAGCTCCGCGACATGTTCGGAACTTCCGTTTTGCTCAAAGGCGGACACGGCGCGGGCGACGACATCTCCGACATTCTCGCAAGCGTCGGCGGCGAAACAATCGAGATAAAATCCAAACGCGTCTCTGGCGTGAACACCCACGGAAGCGGCTGCACCCTGAGCGCGGCGATTGCCGCAAATTTGGCGAAG
>JAJXPD010000199.1 GCA_021641325.1 Opitutales bacterium | reverse complement strand
CGGTTATAGCCGCGCCGTGTAATCACAGAAAGGAGCGAAGCTCCGACGCCGTGCAGGCTGCAGCCTGCCGCGGCTCGCCCCCTCAGAGCCAAGATTTGGAGAAGGGGGTATCTTTGAAGAGGGCGGCGATGCCAGTAATTTGTTTAAGGCGGAGGATTTCGTCTGCGCTCATGCCGAGGTGTTTTGAAATCCACGCGTTCGACTTACCCATTTCGGTGAGTTCGGCTACGATGTTGCTCATAAGGTCAACGTCGTGCGAGCCGCGGGCGCGGTTGTGGCGGATAGTTGACGCCATGCGGTCGTCGATTGGGCGGTCGATGACTACCACGGGTAGCATGCCGTTTTCGCGCTCGTAGATGTCGGGGTGGATTTGTATGATTCGGAAGCGGTGGAAGCCGTCCACGACCTCGTATACGTCCTCGTCTTTCAGGTAGTAGCAGACGATGGGCTGGGTGTAGCCGTCCTCTTTGATTGAGTCGTAAAGGAGCTTCATTTCGGGAGGGGCGACCTTGTTGGGGTTGTAGCAGTTCGCCCTGATTTTCTCTACCGGCACGGCGCGGACGCCGTACACGGGACTTTTCGGTTTGTTTGTCATAAATTTTTATATTTTCCCAGAAGGTTTCTCATTTTTTCCTGTTGGTGCTTTGTCTGCGAGAAACTCAGCCCCGAACAGAGGTGGTCGTTTTTGAGAATGCAAATGCACATGCGCCGCCAAGACGGGGCGAGCTTCTTTTGCTCGAAGCCGTTGTCGATGTGGTCGGGAATTTTGGAGTAGCGCACGATAGGCTCGTTCGAGGGCGATTTTCTGTCGGTAATTTTCGCTTCGGGCGGGAGGTCGCCGATAAATTCGCCGCCGACGGGCGAGCCTTTTTTGTGCCACCACCAGATGAAGCGTTTGAACTTCGCCTTGTAGTGGGCGGCAAGTTCGGGCGGGAGGGTTGCAAGAAGCAGCTTGCAGTAGCTTTTCCAAGTGTGCCCCTGCGGCAGTTTGACGTTGCGATAGCCCATGATTCGGTTTCCGCAGTAGATGTTGCCGAAATTCGCGCCGCTTACGCGGTTGACGACTTTCGCCCAAGTGTCAGGCTCTATGACGCGGTAGAGGTTAAGCCCCTTGCGCTGGTCGTCGCCGTAGGGCTGGCAAATGCGCTGGGAGGCGAGCGGCACGCCCGCCTTGTAGAAGAGGTCGTAGAGCCTGTTGTACTTCCAGCCGAGCCTGCCGTTTGCGACCCACACGTCGCGGACGTTCCAGTCGTAGATGGGGTAGGCGTTGTAGAGGGTGTCGGTAATTTTCGTCGTCCAGTTTTTGCCGTCGAGGGTTTCCTTTACATAGTTGCGGATAGTGCGGTATCGGTTTAGGCTCTCGTCGGAGCGGATTCCGACAAGGCACGCGGTCTTTTGCCCGTTGGAGTACCATTTGCCGAAAGCGGGGACGAACTCTTCGAACTCCATTTTCTTTTGGAAAAACGGGAATGGGTTGTTTTGCTCTGTGGCGAGATTGGGATAGTCGGGGTATTCGCGAATCCACTTGTCGCGCTCGTCCAAGTCCCAGCAAGTCCAGAACGGCGAAAAGACGCTGACTGCGTTGCGGAGGGTGAGCGGCAGGCAGCACCAGTAGACGTCGAGCATGTCGGCGTTTTCGAGAAGCGTCTCCCTAATGTAGTCTATCGTTGTAAGGTACTGCCCCTCCAAGTCGATGAAGAGCACGCCGAGCTTTTTTTTGATTTTTTTCCGCCGCATGCAGTCGAGCGCGAGGTTGAGTACAACCGAGCTGTCTTTTCCGCCCGAAAACGAGACGTAGACGCGCTCGAAATTGTCGAAGATGAATTCCATGCGCTCCGTTGCGGCTTCGTAAACGTTTTTGTCGAGATATTGCTTCAAAGTTTTTGCGCCTTCTGCGCGGTGATTACGCGCTCGAACATTTCGAGCAGGTCGCGTTTTCTGTCGAGACTGTACTTTATGATGTCTTCAAGCCCCGTGTTAATCCAGAGGTTGTAGACGTTGACGGTTTTTGTCTGTCCCGTCCTGAAAATTCTGTGCGTCGCCTGTTCCTTTTCCTTGTAGTCGAAAGTCTGCGAATAGAAGACGACGTTGTTTGCGCATTGGAGGTTCAGCCCCATGCTTCCGACTCCGTAGGTGCAGACGAGCACGCTTTCTTCTGTTTCGAAAAGCGAGAGGTCGTCCTTTCTGCCGCCCATGTAGACAAGCCCGCCGAATGTCCTGTTCAGCATTTGCGCCTCCGCCACGAACTTCGCGAAAATCACGACTTTCTCGCCGCGGTCGAGTATCCTGTTGACGATTTCTATCGCCGCGCAAAACTTAGCCTTGCACGATACCGTGTACGCGTGCTGGAACGCCTGCGCGACCGAAAAAAAGCAGACGTAGAATTTGCCGTTGAGGTATTTCCGCTTGAAGTCGGAATAGCGCCTGCGCTCGGCGGAATCGAGGTCGAACTCGCGGTTATAGACTCTAATGCGGCACTCGTTGTCGAAGTCTGCGTCGAAAACGTAGGGCTTGATGATTTCGGCGAGAGCCTCCACATTCGCGGGTTTCGACCACCTGCGCCACGGGAAGGGGTCGATTCCGTCGAAGAAATAGACGAGGAAATTGTCGGCGAACTGCCGCTCGGTCATTTTGAGAATGTTGGGCGAGAGGAACGAAATCTGCGCGTAGAGGTCGAGCAGGCTTTTCGTGATTGGCGTGCCGTTTAGGATAATCCTGAAATCGAAAAGGTGGTAGTCTCCCAAAAGGCGGCGCGTGCGCAGGGCCTTTGTATTTTTTATGAAAATGCTTTCGTCCACAATGCAGAAGACGCGGCGCGACTCCGCAATTTTGCGCATTTCGAGGTATTTCGAGTCGCTCTGCGAAACGCTTTCCGTGGAAAAGAAGAAAATCAGTCCGAAAAAGCCCGCGGACCACTTTTCTATTTCCGACAGATACCTTGCCGACTTCAAGAGCGAGGCGGGGGCAATCCAGATAACGGCGTCGATGTTTCCGAGCCTGAGCCTTACGAGGTCGCACGCAACCTTTGTTTTGCCCGAACCCATCTTCATGAACAACGCGCCCGCGCGAAGCTTCGACAGCTTTTCAACAGCCGACCGTTGGTTTGATTCTAAGTTCATCTATGCAAATCTGGTTGTAGACGGGAGCGATTTTCGGCGGAATGTGGAAAAGCAGCTTCCACCTGAGCCCGTGCTTTTCGGCTATCGACTTTTCGAGAATCACCGAGTTGCGCGCGCCCGTCTTGAAGGCGTCGTTCGGAAGCTCGACGCGCTTTCCGCCGACGAGAAGCACCGAGGAGTTTTCGTCCGAGCGTTCGATTTGGCTGTACCAAACTCTCACTTTCATTTGAAGGGCGCGGGAAAAGTTGAATGGAAATTATAATGTGATATTGAGTTTGAATTATGTGTTGTCAAAGGGATAATTTCCCTTCCTCCTCTTCTTTGCCCTCCCTCGCAC